>NZ_JAWHTD010000006.1:0-190976 GCF_032586235.1 Aestuariicoccus sp. MJ-SS9 | reverse complement strand
CTCACCACCTGTCCGTCCTCGACGCCGCTCGTGCCGCCCGAGAGCCGTACCGCCCCGTCCTCGCTGTCGTCGAGGATGTTGTCGCCGGTGAGCGCGTCGACCGTCACGACGGGCGCGGTACTGTCGATCTCGATTGTCACAGGGTCAGAGATCAGCATGCGGTTGGCGTGGATCGAGGTCGCTTCGAAAACGTGCGGGCCTTCATCGAGGGTCGGCGTCTCGTATCTCCAGTTGCCGTCTGTATCGGCGGTAACGGTGTCCACCTCGACGCCGTCCAGAACGATGGTCACGAGGTCGTCCGGTGACGAGGTGCCGAACAAGGTCAGCGTCTGGTCGCTGGTGATGTTGTCGCCAAGAATACCGGTGTCAGCTGAAAATCCGGTGATGGCTGGCGCCTTGCCCTTGGAATTGCCCGGGGAAGTGGAAGGTTTTGGCATGGCTCAAATTTTTCAACTACTCGTCTAAAGTTAGGTCACCGCAATCAAGAAAACGAACGAAGTTCTCGGAGCAAATCCCGAATCGGCACTGTGTTGAACATAACACAGTCCAGTCTGTTTCCCTTACGGAAACACGTGCCAGGGGCCCGGGAAACCGTCGGGTGTCCGGAGCTGCCAATAGGTGTGTCTCGTCTCTCTGCGACCTTGAGGGGGATCCAGCAGGCGTCGTCAATGGGCCGCCGTGCCGGGCCCCAGAGGCTTCGCGCCGTCACAGCGTGAGGGCCACCTTGGACGCGTCGGAGTGTCGGAAGCTTACTGCACCTCGGTTGGCCGATATTCGAATTCGATTACGTCGCCCGGCGCGACGAGCATGTCCCATTCAGCGGGAATGAGCATCTCTTCGGCGTTGGTGGTGCGGTAGATGTTGACCGCAATCGCGAACTCGGAGTCCTGGGGCGTGACCCCGGCCTGGAGCGGCATCTGCATGTCGAGCGTCGCAAGGCGCACCTTGATATCGCGCGCCTCCTTGGCGGCGCGGATCATGTCGGCAAGCGCATCGACCCGGGCCTCGGCTGTAGCGGCCGCCGCACGCTCCTTGTTGCGGGCGATGTCCGTGCGTACTCGGTAGGCTTCGGACGTGGTTTCAAGAGCACGGGTCGAGAAGGACAGCAGGCTGCGCTGCGCCTCGGTGACGGAATTCGCGGGGACGATGCCGCGCGCCGCGAGTTCACGGGCGCGTTGATATTCTTCCTCGTAGGTCTTCAGGGTCTCCGTCGTGACCTTTTCAAGCTCGTTGAGCACGCCGAGACGATCTTCCATCTGCTGAAGCGTGAGATCCGCGGCGTTTTCGTTCAGTTCGCGGAATTTTTCACGCGCGGCCAGCCATTGCGCAGACACGTCCGTTTCGCTCTCGCCGGACGCATTGATCGGCACCTCGCCGTCGATCGCAGCAAGATCGGATTGCAGGCGGGCAAACTCGGATTCGATGACCGACAGGCGCTCCTGCAAAATTCTGCGTTCGCCCAGCAGTTTGGTGATATCTGCCTTCTCGGTATTCGCGGGACCGGGACCGATACCGCCGGCGACGACCAACGCCTGTCGGACCGTCATGCCGGGACGGAAGGCCTGCGCGCCCACCATCTGGACGTGACCGGTCAGGAAAACCGGGCGGTATTCGGCGAGGGACAAGAAGACATTCGCGGGTTCGGCCTTGAACCAGATGCTCTGATTGTCGGCCGTCTGCAGGCGCAGGGGCTGCAGGCTGAGAGCGCCGGAGACATCGTTTTTCAACTGGTCGATCGTTAGGCCTTGGGCCGCAACCCTTCCGATGACGGGCAAGTTGACGAAGCCTTCTGCATCGACGATTGAGATCGTGTCGAGGTCGCCGGCTCCGATGACGGTCAGCGATACTTTATCACCGGGCGCCAGCGTGATCTCTGCCTGACTGCTTGTCGCAGCGGAAAAAACCATTCCTGCGAGCAAAAGCGCAACGCCGCCCTTCGGTGACACGGGTCTGGACATGGGCAACCTCCTATCGAACACGAATGCGGTAGACTCGTCGGTCAGGTTCACCATCTGCATCCGGGCCAGCCAGGCGACGACCGCTCTCACCGCGGTCCGTCGAACCTTCATACCTTCCGACACCTTTGCTGTTGATTGGACCAGAACATGCACGGCAGTGCAATGCGTTACTCGCCCTCCGCCATTTTGCGCGCGGCAAGGCAAAACTCATGCACAACTTGGGGCGCGGATGGTGGGCGGATAATGGAAAACGATCGGGCTTCGTGGCACAAAGGCGTTGCCGAGGCCGCCCAATTTTCCGAAACTGGCAGGGCCGGAGCCGTTCTCGTCGCTTGTCAATGTCAAAAGCGGCCCCTGAAGGAAGGAAGCGCAAGGTCGACACGCCCACACACAAGGTCGAAGACGTGGTCATCGTCGGTGATTTCGCGGATATCACCGGCGGTCAGGCGAAGGTGGCCATAGATTCCGCGCGGCTTCTGGCCGACGCGGGTATCCGGGTAACCTTCTTCGCGGCCTGCGGACCGGTTTCGCCGCTGCTCGATCATCCGCGCATCGAGGTGGTCTGCCTGAACCAGCTCACGATCCTCGATGACCCGGATCGCCTGCGCGCAATGCGGCGCGGGCTTTGGAACGGACCCGCCTTGTCGGCGTTGCGCAAGACCATCGAGGCCAAGGATCCCGAACGCTGTGTGCTCCATTGCCATGGGTATGCCAAGGCGCTGTCGCCCGCCATCGGCCGCACTCTCGCAAGGGGGCCGTTACGCTCCGTGTTCACCATGCACGAGTACTTCCTGGCCTGCCCCAACGGCGGCTTCTTCAACTATCCGCGTAACGAGATCTGCACGCTGCGCCCCCTTGGGCCGGCCTGCCTGAGCACCAACTGCGATTCCCGGCGCGCCGTGCACAAGGCCTGGCGCGTGGCCCGCGGTTTTGTAGCTCGAGGGCCGGGGCTTTTGCCGGGCGGTCTGAAAGACGTCATCTACATCTCGGAGACCCAACGCCGCGCGATGGCGCCCTACCTTCCGTCGTCAGCGCGGCTGCATCATGTCTCCAATCCGGTGGAGCCCGGCGGCCCTCACGTAGACGTGGATGCCAACAAGTTGCTGGTCTTCGTCGGGCGCCTCGCGCCCGAGAAGGGCGGATTACATCTTGCCCAGGCGGCGCGGCGTCTTGGATTGCCGGTACTGTTCGTAGGTGATGGTCCCGAAGCGGAAGCCATCCTGGCCGCCAATCCCGATGCAGAGATCACCGGCTGGGTGCGCCCGGAAGAGGTTCAGCTCCACCTGTCCCAGGCCCGTGCCCTGGTGTTCCCCAGCCTTTGGTACGAAGGCCAGCCCCTAGTTCCCATCGAGGCGCTGCTGCGCGGGATCCCAGTGGTTTGCGGCATGTGGAGTGCGGCCGCCGAGACGGTGCGAGACGGGGAAGACGGGTTGATCTATCAAAAGCCGTCGGTCGACGATCTCGCGGCGGCGCTCAAACTCTTGCCGACGCTTGGCGCGTTCGACAGCGGCGCGCTCGCGGAAGAGGTGTCGCCGCAGGCGCATCTGCGCAACCTGCTGGCGATCTACGACGAGATGCTGACGCGCTGACTCAGCCTGACCATTCCGAGAGATCGAGGTCGAAGTCTCGCGCGAGCTGGGCGTTGTGCTCGAGGAACTCGGCGCGTAGCGCGGCGAGATTGTCGCGCGTGTCAGGCGTGCGAGCGGTTTTCGTCGTGTTGAGAAGCCGGTAGGCGCGGCGCAGAATGTTGTAGGTCGCGCCCTTGGGCAGCGAGGCGCGCAGCGCGATGTTTAGGCGCTGCAGCAGGCGAGAGCGCGGCACGTAGCTCTCGTTTTCAACCTCGAAGCGGAAGCTGTCGTAAAACGCAGAATCGAGATCGAGCCACATAGCGAGCCGCGTCATCAACCCGCGGGGGTCGCGCCGCAACTCGTCGAAGGTCACGACGCGAAAGCGATCCGGACCCAGCCGTTCGCGCCAAGGCCGCAAGTGCACTGCGTAGCGCGCGTTGGACAGCGCGTTTTCCGCCAGCTCGTTACCGGAGAACGATGCGCTACCTTCGCGGATCGCCGCGAGAAAGTCTTCGAAAGTCATCTCCGCCGGAATGTAATTCCAGTTGTTCTGGAAGTAGGTGAAAAGCGAATGGATCTGTTCCGCCGGTTCGCGCAGGACAAAGAGGCATTTTGGACGCGTATGCAGGTTCGGGATCTGGTCGAGCGCCGCGCGCTGGTAGATGTAAGCGGGCGTGGATTCGAAGATCACCCTTGGGTGCGCATCCTCAGGAACGGGGAAAAAGGCCTCATAACCTGCCAACTCGTTGGTGATGTTCGCATCCGGGCGGAAGAGATGGGACGTGGGATCGGCAAAATAGCAGGTTTCCTTTTCCGTCGACCCAAAGGCGTCCGGGTGGGCGGCGAGCCATCGGTGCAACGAACTGGTGCCGGCCTTCGGGACACCCGCGATGAAGAAGTTCGGCAGCCAGGGCGCGACGGCGGTCATTTCGCCACGGCCTCCTGCATCACCGCGAAAAGTTCCCTGTGCAGCCTCGCGATGCTGAAGCGGGTTTCGAACACGTCGCGGCAGGCCGGGCGCATCGCACGCAGCGCGGATTTGTCGAGCCCGCGCAGGACTTTGGCCAGCGCCTCGGGTGTCAGATCGAAGTGATCCCCGGTCACACCGCGCGTCACCAACGCCTCCATACCGCTGCGCTCGGAGCAGATCACCGGCGTTCCATTGCGGAACGCCTCAAGAATGACGAGGGGCAGACCTTCCCAACGCGAGGGGACGATCAGCGCGTCCGCCGACCGGTGCCAGTGGTCGATTTCCGAGGGATCCACCCAGCCCACCAGGGTCGTGCCCTGCGGTATGTCGCCCGATGCGCCATCGCCTCGAACCGCACCGCCCACCACACTCAGCCTGACGTCCGGCCGGTTCGCCAGGCGCATGGCCTGCGCGAGGATATCGAAGCCTTTCTGGCGGTCCAGCCTGCCCACGAAGAGCAGGTGCAGGGCGTCCGGTTCATCGTGGAATAGATCGTCGCGCGCATCCGGTCGCGGTGGCGGGACTGCATTCTCGATTACGACGCGCCTGCCGTGATAACCCAGCGTGTCCGCAAGGTCCTTCTCATGTTGCGAAACGCAGACCGTGGTGTCGGCCAGTCCGGCAAGACGGCCTTCGACTGCCCGTATGATCCGGCTTTTAAGACCTCCGGAGGAATGGCTCGCAATGGCCCAACCGTGGGGACAATAGAGCGCCGGGCGCCGGGCGCCGGGCCCGCGCAACATGGCCAGCCCGGCAAGCGCAAAGCTGCTGTGGAAGAAACAGAGGTCTGGCTGCAGTTCCTTTATCAAGCGCCGCGTTTCATAGAGCATGGCAAGAAGCGAGAAAACACCGCGTTTCCGACGGTCGAACGTGTAGGTCTTCGCCTCGCCTCCCAGGAAATCCGCATCCTGTTCTGGCACGAGATAGTGCATCTCCACGCCCATCCCGCTCATCGCGGCGAGGGCCGCCTGATAGGTTCCGACGCCGCCCTTTGCCGTTTCGCAGACGTTAAGTACTCGCATGGATCGATGTTCCGGAACTTACAGACCAATTCGACACCCCGGCGCGCAGCAGGCGGAGCGCCCGCTGCCCGGCTCATGGTTTCGGGATCATACCCCTTGGATCGCGCAACACAATGATGGTGAGAAATGCGCGATCTTTGATTTCCGTGAGCGCAGCGTACTCTGAGCGACGACTTCGGGTGGTCATCGGAGCCTAAGGCCAATTTTTGGTCACGTCCGTCAAGCTGGTGTAATTTCCCTGGTGGCCTGAGGTCATGATCAGGCGGCCTGGGTTGCGATGCTGAGAATGGGGTCGGTTTCCTCGTGGCCGATGTTGGCGAAGGCCTCGAGCATCATGTAGCGGCTGGCGGTCTGCCATTCGTCGTTCTGTTCGAAGAGCACAGCGCCGATCAGGCGGGTGATCGAGGCCTCGTTTGGGAAGATCCCGACGACGTCGGCGCGGCGTTTCACCTCCTTGTTCAGACGCTCGATCGGGTTGGTCGAATGCAGCTTGGTGCGGTGCTGTCAAGGGAAGGCCATGTAGGCCAGCACGTCGTGCTCGCTGTCGTCCATGAGCTCGGCCAGCTTGGGCCGGCGTGACCGGAGCTGGTCGGCGACCCGGCGCCAGGTCTCTCCGGCCTGGTGGCGGTCGGGTTGATCGAAGGCCTGGCGGATCGCGGCGGCGACGACGGTGTGCTGGCCGCGCGAGACGTGGGCGAGCGCGTTGCGCATCCAATGGACGCGACACCGTTGCCAGGTGGCCTCGAAGACGCGCTCGATGGCCGCCCTGATGGGTATCCACAACAGTCCGGAGTGGTCAGGATGCGGAGCTTCTTGCCACAAGCGAGTTGTTCGTGGACAAAATTCATCGCCCAATCATCATCCGGCGCGATGGCTTCCTGGCGATCTTCACGCAACTTTGCCTTCACTTGGCGCTTCGGGAGCTTCTTGCCGAGTTGCAGGCTCAAATAGTTGCAAATTCGCCGCGTCTTGTCCGGCATCAGCACCTGTGAGACGGATTGAGGGGTCTTGGCAACGTAGGATTTCTGGCTCATCTGAACCGTCAGGAAACGAAGATGACAAAGAAATCCGGACCACCATAAGCAGCCGCTGATCTGGTCTTACAGGTTATTCACCGCAAGATACCAAAGGAGAATTCGGCGGACGAGAAGATCCGTATCGTGCTGGAGGGCCTGCGAAGAGAGGACAGCACCCTGAACGCTGCGACCCTCTACACTCTCGACTGTCAGGGCCCGTTTCACCCCGTATTCTCCAAGTAACGTACCGATTTTCGCATCCTGACGGCCGGTAACGTTTTATATTTCAGCATGTTAAAGCAGTGGGGAGGGTGTCTTCATGGATCACCTGAAGGGTGCAGACGAACCGGGTGCTGTTCGGCTTGGTTTTGACCGTCGGGTGCGGCTTGAGTTTCATGGTGTGAAGATCAGTTCGGATGGCGGTTTGTTGCTGTTCCGGGAGCTGGACGAGGTGCTCGGCCTGAATGAACTGGCAGACAGCGTGCTGCGCGCGCCGCCGGTTCCGGCATGGTGACGTCGGCGACAAAATCCGAACAAACCCGGCTCGACTGGTCTGCCCAATGGGGTGCCTATCCGTCCGAAAACCGGATCAACCCGGCTGCCAAGGCCACAATTCATGCTCAGTTCGCGCTTCTGATGCCAGAACCACCAAACTGCGGACACATGAAGCTTGATCAGTGCCCAAAGTCGCCGCAACATGGAACGGTCGGCGTTCTACTTGGGGAATTTCGGTTTGATTTCACGAGTGGCAACGTTTTCCACAAGCCAATTGGCAGGGTGACGGTCGGGGGCAAGATGTCTGCTCACCTGCGCAGCGTATTCGAGGTTCTTCCCACGGCCCTGCGGTCACGCTGGCGGCTGCGTGCAAGCGGCGTGGAAATCGGCGACCAGAAGGTCCGTCTGGCCCCGCGGCTGGACGCGCTTGTCCTTGTGGAACAGGGCCGGAGGCTCTTGGCCGAGGGGCGGCGCATCGAGGCGTTGCAGACCTTCGCCGCCGCGCTGGAACGCGATCCGCGCGTCGTGTTGCTGGATTGGGGGCTTGGCATGGCGCCGGGCGCCGGGCGCCGGCGGAATTGGCGCGCTGGAATGGCGGATCAAGACGCGCTGGCGGGAATTCCAGGAGGCCCCGAAGGATAGTGTCGCCGGCCGGCTGACGGCGATGCCGACGAAATCCGACTTCCGCAAATGGATCGTCGCGCAGGGCGTGCCCGTCAGCCGCCTGATCGCCAGAGCCGAAAACGTGCACGCGCTCGACTTTGCCGCGCTGCCCGACCGGTACATCATCAAACCGACCTTCGCCTACTCGTCCAAGGGCGTGTTCCGGGTCGACGGAACCGACGTGCGGACCCTGGCCACCTGGCGCCACCTGCCGGGCGACACCGTGGCCCGGATCGTTCGGGACAAATACGTCGAGCTTGGCCTCGCCAGCCAGGAAGTGCTGGTCGAAGAGGCCGAGCGCGACGTCATGGACCCGACGCTCGAAATCCCGCGCGATGTCAAGGTCTTCGCCGCGCGCGGCCGGGTGCCCTTTGTGCAGGTGCTGGACCGTAACGGACCAAAGGCGCGCAAGGGCATGATGACGGTGACACGGGACTGGTCGCGCCTGCCTGCGAGCGCCACCTGGCCCGAGCTGGAGCCCGAGCCCAAGCCCGAGGGGTTCGACGAGGCTATAGCGCTGGCGGAGCGGCTGTCGCTTGCCTTCCCGATGCTGCTGCGCTGGGATTTCTTCCTGACGCCGGAGGGCCCCAAGTTCTGCGAACTGACCCGGTTCCCGAACGCCGGAAAAGGGTTCCAGCCTTGGATCGAGCGCGCGATCTTCCAGCTGCTGGAGCTGGACGCCCTCTGCTGACCTGCCCGCTGTGCGGCGGTTACCGCATCAAAGAAAACCTTGAATACAAAGAACCTTGAGGCTCTAGGGGCTAGTCGGCTTGCAGAACTGCTGATGGACATCAGTTCCGTCAATGCTGCTGCCAAAAGGCTTTTGCGTCTCGAACTCGCCGGTGCGCTCGGACCAAAGGAGGTTGCCCGAGATATCTGGATTCAATCAGATGAAGCTGAAATCCGCGGCTGTGAGGTCCGCAGCACTAACCCCCTGCACCAGGACAAGATGCCCGCCGACGTTCATCTGCGCGCCGCCCGCGACGTCGGTGATGTTGAGCGCGTCGACATAACCCTGGAGACCGTTGCCGCCGTTCGAGATGTTGGCCTCGCCGGTTTCGGGATTGACGATGCGGATCAGGAAACTGTCTTCGCCGTCGGTGAAGTCGTTGATCCGGTCGTCGTCGCCGTCCTTGAAGAAGTTGAAAACGAAGACATCCGCGCCCGATCCGCCGGTCATGATGTCGTCGCCGTCGCCGCCATTTATCGTATCGTTGCCCGCGCCGCCCGAGATCTGGTCGTCGCGTCCACCTCCCGCGAGGAAGTCGTCTCCCCCGCGGCCGAAGATCACATCGTTGGCCTCGCCGCCGCCGACGCTGTCGTCGCCAATTCCTGCGTCGATGCTGTCCTGGCCCGACCCGCCGCCCAGATCGTCGTCGCCGCCATTGCCCTGAATCGTGTCGGCACCGAAAGAACCGCCCATCGTGTCGGAGCCGTCACCGCCGATCATCAGGTCGTTGCCCGGCCCTCCGTTGACCACATCGTTTCCCGCGCCGCCATCGACCGTGTCGTCATTCTGGCCTCCGCCCATGAAGTCGTTGCCGACACCGCCGCCCATGTCGTCATTGCCGGGTCCGCCGCCCATAAGGTCGTTGCCCTCGCCGCCCGAAACCTCGTCGTCACCCGCGCCCGCGCCGATGTTGTCGTCGCCCCCCGCGCCCTCGAGAGTATCGTCGCCCTCGAGCCCGAAGATGCTGTCCGGACCCTCGCCGCCGACGATGCTGTCAGAGCCTTCGAGACCGACGAGCAACTCGCCTTGCGGTTCAACCGCAAAGCTTGTGTCTAGGAACTGGATTTCTTCGATATCCTGGAGCTCGTCGGTTCCTTGTGAGGATTCGATCGTGACCGCACTGCCCTCCACGGTGATCGTAGCATCGGCTTCGTTCACGTTGATCACCGCGATGTCATAGCCATCACCGCCGCGGATGCGGTTGTCGCCCTCACCACCGATCAAAGTATCGTCGCCGCCCTCGCCGCGCAGCTGCGTCCACTCGTTCACGCCCGTAGCGTCCATCAAGTCGCCCATCTCTGTGCCGTGAATACTTTCAATTCCAGTGAAGACGTCCGTGTTGCCCAGAGTGTCGATGACCGTGCCCACGTCCCAGTCGACCACAATGCCGCTGCCCGGATCCTCCGTCCAGTTCGCTTCTTTCTCGTAATGCAGCTGGTCAAAGCCAGCGCCGCCATGCACCGTGTCGACGCCCCCAAGCGGCGCGAAGCCTTGGTAGCGGTCCTCGTTCGAGCCGATGATCAGGTCGCCGTCCTGGCTCCCCTCGACGAAATTGACATAGGAAAAGGTGTCGTCGACCTGGCCTGCGTCGCCGCTCACGGCGGTCCCGGTGCCCTCTTCGCCCACGGTTATCGTGAGCCCTCCCACGCCCGAGACGTCGCCGTAGCTCAACGTCGCGCCCTCGCCGCCGGTGGCCGCACCAGTGGCCCACAGTCCGGCATGACCAAGCATCGTGTCGCTGCCCAGACCCGGCCGCAGTACGTCGCCGATGCTCTGGCTTTCCGCCGTCCCTCCCGAGGCATCAAGGGTGTCGTCTCCATCGCCACCTTCCAGCCGGTCGCGTCCGTCACCGCCATCCAGGCTGTCGTTGCCACCGAACCCCTTCAATGTGTCGTTGCCACCGCCACCCACGAGTGTGTTGTTGCCGCCGTCCCCTTCGATCAACTCGGGATCAGGAGTGTTGAAGCGGAATATGGGTGAAACGTTCATAGATATCTCCAGTCTCGAACAACCGTTTTCGAAAGAAGATGACACGTCCTTTCAGCGACCCGGAGCGCCGTCGAACCTGCCTTTCCCTTCTTTGTATCCAGAAAAGGTTAACAAGGTGCAGCCGTTCCGAAAAGCCGGCAACTGGCGCTGTCACGTTTACTTGCCATGTCCGTTACGGCCTTCGTGTATTGGCTGGTGTCATGTGTGGACGTATATGGACCCCGCCTTATTGCAACGGTCTGTTTGGTCTGGTTCAGGATCACGATTGCTGACGTATATCCGGCTTCTTTGAGCGGCCCAAGGTGCTGTCAGACGGACTCGAACCATCTTGGCTTGGAAAGTGATGCTGCCCATTATTCTGCACAAAGTTGGCGCACTCGGCGAGAGCGGCGGATCGGTTCCGCAACGAAAGCGGAAATCTGACGTGCAGCATAACCGCAAGTCGGATCGCTTCGCGGCTGGTTCGAAAGTGCCGGAAAGGGTCGGGAGTCCTCATGGCGAGAAGCTACGTTCCCCCAATGACCTGCTCAAGCCCTTCGCCTTGACACCACCGCAGGCACTACTCGGGACACGCCGAGCCCGGCCAGACAGACGGATATCAAAGAGACGCACGAGGTCAGATCACACCCCAGAGCTGGCCATCGTCATACCTTGCCCAAAGGTCTTCTGCGAGGCTCAGGTCATTGATCGGGCTATCCAAATCCTCCGGCAGCCCGTTATGCAAGATGATATTTTCGATTCCCACTGTGGTGAGTGTTGATCCGTCTTCGAAAGACAGCTCAACCGAGTTGGTCGATGCCGTCTGTACAACGCCGGCCATTTCAGAGAGGAATACAAGCAAAGTGTCCTCGCCCGCGCCACCCTGGTAGAAATCCGTGGCAGCGCCACTGCCGCCTCGCAGTTCTTCTTCGAAATAGATGAAGATGTCGTCGCCACGATTTCCATATGCTGTATCGTTGCCCAGGTCGCCGATCAAAATGTCAGGATCGGCACCACCGGCCAGCGTATCGTTACCGGAGCTGCCGGTCAGAAAATCGCTGCCGTCGCCCCCCTGAAGATTGTCACCGCCTTTCCCGCCGATCAGCAAATCCGACCCTTCGTCGCCGCGAAGCGAATCGTTACCCGTTCCGCCAAGCGCCACGTCGTTGCCCGCGCCAAGATTGGCCACGTCTGCGCCATCGCGGGCAATCACGAAATCATCGGCGCCAGTCAGATCAAAAACATTGGCGCTGGTCGATCCAAGCGTTTCGTCCCGTGCAACCGTCAGGTTGGAGAAGACCGCCAGCATGTCGTGCATGGCGCCCGAGGGGTGGATCTCGTCGAAGAACAGGATCTGCTCTGGACGGTATTGAGCGGCCGAGGCGTTGACCTCGAAGACGGGTTCGATGACACCCGGCGAGGTTTCAACCCAACGCGGATCGCCGGAATACCCATAAAGGTACGGCCCCCGGGCCAGAAACCCGTAGGTTGCCATATCGACCATCAGCTCTTTCGACATGGTGTCCAACCGCACCAGCTGCACGTCGACACCGGCCACCAACAACGACCGCTCGGCGTCGTCAATCTCGTTGTTGACCGCGTCGATCAGGTCGCGGGCGACCGGCTCTTCGTAGAAGGCCAAATCGTCGAACCCGACGAAGAACTCCGCCACGGGAAGCCGGTACAATGCGATCGTGTCGACCCCCGCGCCGAGCAGCCGAAGCACCTGGGTTTCGATCTCGTTACCGATATCCCGCGCGAATTCGTCCACGCCGCCCAAAAGAATGTTCAGGAGACTCGTGTCGAATTCGCCAAGATCGTTTGCGCCGATGTTCAAAATGGCCAGCGTGCCCGGCTCCACAATGCCGCTAGTGTCCGCGAGATACCTGTCGACCTGCGCAGCGAGATTGATATCGAACTCTCCATAGGCCGCCAGCGCCGCATCGGTGTCCTCGACGATAGAGAATGGCGCTGTGCCGCCCTCATAGGTCGCATAGCTGAGGTTGGAATAGTCCTGAATATACCCGGCCCCAAACCGCGACCCCAGCGCCTGCGCGCCACCGAAGGCATAATTCTCGTAGTTGGCATCCAACGACAAAAGGCGCGCCAAGGTGTCCGCGTATACCGTGCCGTCTGTGAAGGCCCGGGTGTCGTAGGTGCGCACGCTGCCACCGCCATCGTATTGAAACGGAACAGAGTAGATCGGTTCACCATTGTCGTCCCTGAGCAGGAATTCCGCCGCGAGCGCATTGAAATTGCCATTGTCGCTCAGGCTGTCGCCGAAAATCACGATCCGGTTGTACGGCGCTCCTGCGTCCTCATCGACATCCGCAACGGTGATGTCGATGGTCTGCGTGGCAGTGTTGCCAGCCGCATCGGTGATCGCTACCGTAATCCGGTAGACGTTATCCTGATTGGCATCGCCGGGAACCTCATAATCCGGCGAGCTGCCAAAGCTGACCGTGCCGGTCACCGGGTCGATCACGAACAGCGCGTCGTCATCAGCCCCGACCAACGTCCACGTTCCGGCCTCGTCGGCCTGAAAATCGGATACGGCGGTCTGGTTCTCGTCGACAGTGATGGCGGTCACGCCCTCGATTGTCGGCGGCGTCGTGTCCTCGACGACATCCAGAACGGTTACCGCAAGCGCCTGCGAAGTTGAATTGCCAGCCGGATCGGTAATTTGAACGGTGACCTCGTAAACGCCATCGCCGTCAGCATCCTGAGGGGCTTCATAATCCGGCGCCGTCCTGAACGTTATCACACCGTCTGCGCCGATATCCAAAAGAGCGGCATCCAAACCCGCGACCGACCAGGCGGCCGTTCCATCATCGGTATCGAAATCAGCAACGTCAGTCTGATTTTCCTCGACCGAGATCGTAGTTGGTCCTTCGAGAGATGGCGGTGTCTTGTCCCGCTTCGGGCCACCATTTCCGTTGCCGTTCCCGCCCCCACCGGGTTTGTCGTTCTTAGGCGGCATGATCGTGACCCCGCGCGTCCAAATCAGAAATTCATAGAAAATGTGCAGTCGGCGATTTGCTTGCCATCATGGTCGCCCGATCCGGCCTACCGAGCAAGAATTTTGTGCCGGCGCCTCCAAAACGACTCATCCCGGAAAAGGAAGTGATCTGCCCCCATCGGGTGGTCCGGGTTGATTTTTGGTGCATCGTGGGCTTCTGGCCGGGGGTGTCATTCGTAGACGGCTCCGGTTTTGCAGGGGTTTCCTTGAGCAATCTTGATCGAAGCAGGTTGCGGTCATTGTCCGACATTTGTGCGCGGTACGTCTGACCGCTGCCCTTGATGAAGTCCGCGTGTGGTGGCCAAGACTGCATGGCCTGCCGCGAGCCCCTCAGACGACCACGGAATGCCTGACGCGATTGATTTCTCTGAGGAGGCTGTAGACCGTCGCCACCGAGGTCTTCGCGTTTGCAGCCGAGGCCGCGTTGTCGATCCTCACGGAAAACCGGCACAAAGGTGACTCCACTTCGAACGCGTGGCTGTTCTTCGCGGCGGTGGGGTCTGCCACCAGTTCGACAAGCGTCGCTTCAAAGCCCGCCCCTGCCAGCGCTAGGGTTGCAGCGACGTTGGCGTTTTTGGGGTAATTGAGCGCGGCGTTTCGCGCGCTGCCCTTAAAGAAAACCGTTGGTTCGGCCAGTGCTTCTAGGTCGAGCGCCGCCTCGGCAGGGGTTCCCATCCATGCACCGGGCGGCTTGGTTCCTTGGTAGGTAACGGAGAGATCGCCAGCAGGCTTCAGAGCGGCCAGGAGATCTATCCCGCCAATGGCCCCGGAAGGCAGGATTAGCTTGGCCGATCCAGCCTCGGCGGCTTGCCTCAGGCCGGCTGCCAGGGCATCGTCCGCAAGCGCCCCGATGGAAACCACGACCGTCGAAATGCCTGCCCCGAGAAGACGGGGGACAATATCCGCCACCGCGCCTGCGCCCGCGCATTCCGCAACCAGGTCGGGCTTGGCATCGACCAAATCGTCCGCAAACGTCACCACATCGCAGACGCTGGCGGCAGGGGTCTTTTCAAGCAAATCGGCCGCGTCTTCACGATGCGCCTCGCGCACCAGAACCGTCAGACGTTTGACGGGCTCTTGCTCCAGAAGCTGGAGCAGAGTTTTCGCGATGTTTCCAAAACCAATGATCCCGAGGTGCATCCGGGCCTCCTGTCGTCAGTGTATTGACCCGTCCACACACAAATTTGCACTGGGCGGCAGACGCCAGTGATTCACCCGCACGTCCATCGCTCCGACAGGGCGATCTCCGCGTTCGGAGCCGGCTGAGCGCTTGCGAGGAAGGCCAATCGCCCCGCTCGGAACAATGACAACAAAGCCAATCAAGTCGCCAGCATCGTTTCGACCAAGCGTTGGACGCGCAGCGCTTCTTGCGGGGTTGCCAGCGGGTGGGATTGACCCGCAATACACAAGAGCATTGCGTCAAGCTGTGCCCGCAGGCTCGAAGCGCGGGGATCCGCCGGACGCTCGGTGATCTCCGTGAACGGGCCACCGTCCGAGACAGCGTCTACATAAAAATCCGAAATCCGACGGCTGGCAGCGCTGCCTTTGATCGTGAGTTCCTGCCGGTCTGGTTGGGCACCGCCGACCGATGCGAGTATGCTGACCGGAAGGCCTGCGGCGCTTTCCAGACGCGCCAGCAGGTGCGTTTCGCACAAGGAAGCGTCGGACGGAAAGGAAGGGTACGCGAAGCGCACTGAAAGCGGCCCGAAAATCCGTTCCGAGAAAAACAGGAAATGCGAAAGCACTTCGCGGGTCATTCCGCCCTCGGCGCGAAAACGCAGCCAATCTGCGTCGACCTGCCAGGCGCGCGGCCAGGCGGCATAGGTCACGACGATATCTGCGCCGATCAGATCCCCCAACGCGCCGCTCTTCGAGGCCTGCGCGACACCAGTCAATGCCGCGCCCGCAGCCTGGGTAAAGTTGACAGCCGCGGGCACGCCGCTTTTTTCGATCATCGCGACCATCGCTTCGGAAGCGGCAAGATCCACGCCCAAGGGTTTTTCGATGAACAGCGCCTTTCCGGCGGCTGCGGCTTCCAACGTGTATGCGCGGCGCGGCACCGGCGGACAGGCAAGATAGACCAGATCCGCGGTTTCGATCGCCGCAGAGGCACTTTCGACAATCACCGCCTCGGGGGCCAAAGACTCCGCTGTTGCGCAGGCTGTCGGGTCCGGGTCCCAAAGAGCGGAAAGGGCAAAGCCCTCATGAGCTTGCATCTGTATCAGCATCCGGCGCCCCATGATGCCCAGGCCGATGATCGCTGTTCTGACTGTCATGCTCTGTCTCCTTTCCCGAGAAGGGTCTTGCCCCTCATTATGTGAACGCCCTTGCGCAAGAGTGCATTTGGTCCACTCGGAGGCGCTGATACTGTTCGTCGAATTTGCCATGCACTGGTCGCCATTTCCAAAGCATACGTTTGGAAGGCATGTGGAGTTGGAGTTCCCCCTGGTCGTGGACGGATAAGGGCCGCGAGCTGAAGTAGGGTGACCGAGTTGTGCACACCCGGCCACCCATGCTCCCACACGGGGAGTGTCGTCAGGTCGTTTCTCGGCGGTCCAGCCGTTCCTGAAGCCAGTTCAGTACTTCGTCTTCGACCCATCCCACCCTGTTGGGGCCGAGATAAACCCGCTTAGGGAATTTCCCGGCCTTTTCGAGGCGTGCGATGTGTTGCGGCGAATACAGAACCAACTCCTTTAGCTCGCGCTTTGACAAGATCCTCATCACGATCTCTCCATGATTGAAGAGCATCGCGATGCTCGGGTTTCGACAAGTTTCCCGAGAAGCTTCTAGCCTATGCGGTCGCAAGACCTCCGTCACGTGCAAAGTCAGCCACCACCTTCCGAACGTGGCGTTCGTATCGGTTGAGCGCATCGCGCATCTCGTCAAGATACGTATACCGATTGTATATGGCAGCGACGCCGCTGACCTGCGAGCGATGATCAATGATGTGCTCGGTGATATGAAGCGGTACTCCGAGACGCGCCATGGTCGTCGAGAAATACCGACGAAAGTCGTGAAGCACCCAATCAGTTACTCCAGTTTCCTTGTCCAACTTCGCCTTTGACTTTGACCAACTGTTGAACGCAAAGGGAGTATCGGGAAGATACTCACCAAAGCCCGTGATCGGAATCGTATGTGCCTTGTTCCCCTTCATTACAATAGCGGGGAAAACCAGTTCGTCGTTTCGAACCCACTTCGGCTCGAAGCGCCAGATTTGGTTGCGCCTTTGGCCGGTGAGGATGAGTAACTTCACGATGCTCGAGAACGGCTGCTGTTCATAGTGCCAGACGGCACCGATTTCTTCATCGGTGAGCAATCGGTCACGTTCTTCAAACCGCACCTTCCGCCTCAGGAATGGATTACGATCATAGTACCCGTGATCAATGGCCCAGTTGAACATCGCCTTCAGCGCTTTAACCTGATTGGGATCGCGGATGTTGGTGGAGATCTGATCGACTTTGCAGTCTTTGAGGCCCCTGAGGGCATAAAAGTAACGCTCCACCGTGCTGGAACGTAGTCGTGTTTTGCAGTCTTCCAAAAAGTTAGCTCGAAGCTCGCTCAAGCGCATCGAATTTGACAATTTTGGCGGCTCAGAAAGGAACTGACGTGCCGCTTGTCTGGCGTCTTTCAAGCACAGGTCCGGCCACTTCCCCAACGTCTTCAAACGTCGTCCTTCACCATACATGACGAAAAATGCTTTGGAACGTACCGTGCAGCGGATACCGAAACCAGGAAGTGCCGCATCCATGTGTTTGATACTACCTGACGGTGGATGGGCCAGCTTGCGGATTGAGAGCTCGGTTAGGGTTGGCATGAAAATTGTCTCGTTTTTGTCTCGGAAATGACGTCCGCTTGGAGGGGTATCTATGTGCATCTATATCTTATCATAGATTTTAAATCATTGAAATTTCTAAATTTTGTTCTGAAGTGTTCTACAGTGAAAAAGTAGAGCACTGTCTTCGGGAGGCAGGGGCCGGAGGTTCGAATCCTCTCACTCCGACCAGGTATCCTTCAAATGATCCAGCATATCTGGGCCGCTGTTGGTCTGCGGAACCCGGGCCCGTGTCGGCGGACATGAGAACGGCCCGTCCGAGGTGATCGGACGGGCCGCCGTTGGGTCAAAGGCTGTTGCAGCCGGGGTCTTACCAGCTGTTGTAGCCGAGATACTTGCCCGACATCTCGATCTTGACGCGGTCGCCCTTTTCGTGCGGCACGCGGGTGATCTGCATGTCGAAGTCGATGGCGGACATGATGCCATCGCCGAATTTCTCGTGGATCAGCGCCTTGATCGTGGGGCCGTAGACGCCGACGATCTCATAAAGGCGGTAGATGCAGGGGTCGGTCGGAACGGTCTGTTCCCAGACCTTCGTGGGGCTTTCGGCCAGCACGCCGGCGGCTTCCTGCGGCAGGCCCATGACCTGGACCAGCGCCTCGGCCTTGTCCGCGGGCATGGCGTTCATGCCCATGCAGGCGGAATGGGTCCAGACCGGGGACATGCCGATCTTTTCCGCGATCTCTTCCCACCCCAGGCCGGCCTGTTTCTTGGCCGACAGGATCATCGCCGTCACGTCTTCCTTGGTCATCATCTGGGGCACCTCGTATGTGTCTTTCATTTCTGTTGTCCTCCTTGGTCTTGTCGTTCGGGG
Organism: Aestuariicoccus sp. MJ-SS9; assembly: GCF_032586235.1. Taxonomy (NCBI): domain Bacteria; kingdom Pseudomonadati; phylum Pseudomonadota; class Alphaproteobacteria; order Rhodobacterales; family Paracoccaceae; genus Aestuariicoccus; species Aestuariicoccus sp. MJ-SS9. Next base: position 172,921 of record NZ_JAWHTD010000006.1, on the reverse strand, counting down.
GGCGTCAGAGCCCAAGCTCTGTCAGCCCCGGGTGATCGTCCGGGCGTCGGCCCTGCGGCCATAGAAACAGCCGCTCCTCCTCTGCGATCGGGACGTCATTGATGGAGGCATGCCGGACGGCCATGTGGCCACTTTCGGCAAACTCCCAGTTTTCGTTGCCGTGGGCGCGGAACCACTGGCCGGTCTCGTCGTGCCACTCGTAGCAAAAGCGCACCGCGATCCGGTTGGCCTCGTGCGCCCAGATCTCCTTGATCAGGCGATAGCCGTTCTCGCTGGCCCATTTGCGGGTCAGAAAGGCCTCGACCTCTTCGCGCCCGTTGAGAAACTCGGACCGGTTGCGCCAGGCCGTGTCCGGCGTGTAGGCCAGCGCGACCCGTGCGGGATCGCGGCTGTTCCAGGCATCCTCGGCCATCCGGACCTTCTGCACGGCCTCATCGAACGTGAAGGGCGGCAGAGGCGGTCGGGGTTTGTCCTGCGGACTCATCGCTGCGCGCCCTCAATCGTTGACGGCGCGCAGCCGCGGCTCTTTCGGTTCGTCGTCGACCTGCGCCGGTGCGGTCTTGTCGATGCGCACGGTCTCGGGGCTTTGCGGTTCGCCGCCCGAGGATTGCCCGGCCATTTCCTTGGAGCGCTGGCCCAGGAACTGCACCAGATGGTTGCGGATCGCATAATAGTTGGGATGCTCGACGATCTCGGTGCGGTTGCGCGGGCGGGGGATCGTGATCTCGACCGATTCCGCCACGCGGGCGAAGGGCCCGTTGGTCATCAGCAGAATGCGATCGGCGAGCAGGATCGCCTCGTCGATGTCATGGGTGATCATGAACACCGTCTGCTCGGTCCCGCCCCAGATCTTCAATAGCTCATCCTGGATCGTGCCCCGGGTCAGCGCGTCGAGCGCGCCGAAGGGTTCGTCCAGCAGCAAAAGCTTGGGGTGGTTGGCGAAGGCCCGCGCGATGGACACGCGCTGGCGCATCCCGCCCGACAGCTGGCTGGGCTTGCGGTGCACCACGTCACCCTCGAGCCCGACCATGGCCAGATATTCGCGTGCGTGTTCCTCGACCTTGGCCTTGGACCAGCCGGGCTCGCGCGCCTTGACGCCGAAGATGACGTTCTTGAGCGCCGACAGCCACGGCAGCAGCGAATAGTTCTGGAACACGACACCCCGGTCGAGCGACGGGCCCGACACCTCGTACCCGTCCATCTTGACCACGCCGGACGTGGGCTCTGCCAGCCCGGCGAGGATGTTCATGATCGTCGACTTGCCGCAGCCGGAATGCCCGAGGATGCAGACGAATTCGCCCTTTTCGATCCCGAAGGTGGCGTCTTCGAACACGGTCAAGGTGCCACCCTGGCCATCCGGGAATTGCTGCGTCAGACGTTCGACGCTGAGAAACGGTTTGGACATGGGTCTGCTCCTTATTCTGCGTATGCGACGGCGCGCTGGAGAAAGCCAAAGGCCGCATCCAGGATCATGCCGACGACGCCGATCATGAGGATCGAGAAGATTACGGAGGTCAGATCGAGATTGTTCCACTCGTTCCAGACGTAGTAGCCGATCCCCGTGCCCCCGACGAGCATCTCGGCCGCGACGATCACCAGCCAGGCGATCCCGATCGAGATCCGCATCCCCGTGATGATGGTGGGCGCGGCGGCGGGCAGGATGACTGTGAAGGCGGTCTTCAGCGGCCCCAGTTCATGGGTGCGGGCGACGTTGACCCAATCCTCGCGGACCCCGGCCACGCCAAAGGCGGTATTCAGCAGCATGGGCCAGATCGAGCATATGAAGATCACGAAGATCGCCGAGGCCTCGGAATCCTGGATGATGAACAGCGCCAGCGGCATCCACGCCAGCGGCGAGATCGGGCGCAGCACCTGGATGAACGGGTTGAACGCCTTGTAGGCGACCTGGCTCATCCCGATCAGGAACCCCAGAGGGATCGCGACCAGCGCGGCCATGATATAGCCCGACAGCACCCGGTAGATCGAATAGCCGATCTGAATGCCGATGCCCTTGTCGTTGGGCCCGGCGTCATAGAACGGGTCGCTGAGCTGCTCCCACGCCTTGGCGATCACCTGGCTTGGGGGCGGCACGCCGGCCTTAGGCGCACCGCCGCCGGTCAGGCGTTCATATTCCGTCAGCTCTCCGGCGGCTTTCTGGGCGGGAATGGCGGCCTCCCAGATCAGGAGGCCGACCACCAGCATGACAATCGACAGGATCGCCGCGCGCTGGTTTACCGAAAGGTTGTCCAACATGGATCAACCCTTTCCGATGGCGAAGCTTTTGACATAGGCCTCGGGCTGCGCAGGATCGAAGGTCTTGCCCATGATCGTGTGCGACTTGTAGGTCACGTCGGGCGCGTCATAGCCCAGATCGTTCATGACCTTCTTGGCGTCGGCGGCCAGGTAGACCTGCTCGGCCACAGCCCTGTAGTCGATGTCGTTCTCGATATAGCCCCAGCGCTTCATCTGGGTCAGGATCCAGACGCCCATCGAGTGCCAGGGGAACGGGTCGAAGTCGATCCGGTCGGGCACGCGCTGCACCTCGCCCAGCCCGTCCGCATAGGTGCCGGTCAGAACCTGCTCGATCACCGGGACCGGTTGGTTGAGATAGTTGGTCGGCGCGATGGCGGCGCTGATTTCCTTGCGGTTGTCGGGGTTCGAGGCGTATTGCGTCGCGTCGATGATCGACTTCAGCAGCGCGCCATAGGTGTTGGGCAGCTCTTCGGCAAAGCTGAGCGGCGCGGCGAAGGCGCAGCAGGGGTGACCCTCCCAGATGTCCTTGGTCAGCGTGTGGATAAAGCCGATGCCTTCCCAGACCGCGCGCTGGTTGAACGGGTCGGGCGACAGATAACCGTCGAGGTTGCCGGCGCGCAGGTTGGCGACCATCTCGGGCGGCGGAACCACGCGGATCTGGATGTCGACATCCGGGTCGAGCCCGAATTCGGCGACGTAGTAGCGCAGCAGGAAATTGTGCATCGAGTATTCGAACGGCACGCCGAAGGTGAAACCCTTCCACTGCTTGGGGTCGCGCTTGTCCAGATGCTCGTTCGACAGAACGATGGCCTGGCCGTTGATGTTTTCCACGGCGGGCATGATGTAGGGCTCTGCGACCGACCCGGCGCCCAGCGTCATCGCCAGCGGCATGGGCGTCAGCATGTGGCTGGCGTCGTATTCGCCCGACAGCGACTTGTCGCGGGCCACGGCCCAACCTGCGGTCTTGATGACCTGCGCGTTCAGGCCGTAACGCTCATAAAAGCCCATCGGCTGCGCCATGATGATCGGCGTGGCGCAGGTGATCGGGACGAAGCCGATGTTCAGATCGGTCTTTTCCGGGGCACCGAGGTTGTCAAGGATCGCGGCCTTGGCCTGATCCATCGGAAAGACCGACGCCAGCGCAGCGGCCACGGTGCCACCGCCAAGCATCCCCATAAAGGACCGGCGGCCGATGTCGCTGTGTCCGAAGACCGAGCGCACGACGGCGCTTTCGACCGCCCGCTCGAGCATCTCATCGGAGGACATCTGCGTTTCCGCCGCATGGCTTTTGTCAGCGGACACACCCGAACAGCTGTCGCATCCGCACTCTGCGCCGTGGCGCAGATCGGTCTTGTCGGAAAACGGGTTTCCCAAGCTCTTGATAGTCATGTTTCTTCCCCTCTCGGTCTTTGCCAAGCCAGAATGAGGGGAGACGGCGGGTTTAGGAATGCGTGCGCATAAAATTTGAGCAAAGCTTTATTTGGTATATTTTTCATATATTTAATACTTGTTAGCGCAGAACGAGAATTATGATTTTTCGTAACTTACGAAATTTCGTTAGCCTATGCTGCGGCGCAGCGGTTAATGTGACCTCATGCTGGACAGGATCACCGCCCCCGATTCCCTTTTGGTCGCGCTGCCGCAGGCCGCGCTGCTGCTGGACACCGCCGACGACCGGATCGTCACCATGAACGACGAGGCCGCACAGCTGTTCGGCATCGACCCAGAGGACCCGCCGCGGTTTTCCGCGCTGCTGGGAAAGGCGCTGCCCGATTTCGTCGTCTTCGTCGAGGAAATCGACCACCGTGGCACCGGCTGGACCCGGGGCGTCGCGATGCGCGACGGCGCCGGCGAGCCGCTGAAGCTCGAGATCAGCGGCCGTCCGGTGCCCGATCAGACCGGTCTTTTGGTGCTGACCTTTCTCGACCTCGACGCGCTCGACCGCCGCACGCGGCTGGCCGAGGCCTCGGATCTGCAGCGCGCCGGGCTGACCGAATGGAAGCGCGCGGAAAGCTTCTTTGCCGAACTCGAACGCCAGAACCAGCTGATCCTGAACGCAGCCGGCGAGGGCATCTACGGCGTCAACGCCGAGGGCAAGACCACCTTCGTCAACCGCGCCGCGCAGGAAATGCTGGGCTGGACGACCGAGGATCTGCTGGGCCGCGACATCCATTCGATGATCCACCACCACCATCTGAGCGGCGAGATCTACCCGTCGCACGATTGCCCGATCTACCGGTCCTTCCGCTTCGAGCAGGTCAACCGCATCGAGAACGAGGTGTTCTGGCGCAAGGACGGCAAGCCGATCCAGGTCGAATATGTGTCGACCCCGATCTACGATCAAAAGGTGCTGGCCGGGGCCGTGGTGATCTTTCGCGACATCACCGAGCGCAAGGAAAGCGAGCGCAAGCTGCGCGAGGCGATGGAGCAGGTCGCCGATCTGCGCGACCGGCTGGAACAGGAAAACGCCTATCTGCAGGAACAGATCACATCCGAACGCGCGCATCACGACATCATCGGGTCCAGCCCGTCGATCCGGCAGGTTCTGGCCAAGATCGACCTGGTGGCGCAGACCGAGGCGACGGTCCTGATTTCCGGCGAAACCGGCACCGGCAAGGCGCTGGTGGCGACGGCCATTCACAACGAAAGCCCGCGCCGCCGCCGTCCGCTGATCCATTTCAAATGCAGCTCGGTGTCGCCCGATGCGATCGAGGCCGAGCTTTTCGGCCAGATGCGGGGGGCTTTTCAGGGCGCTTTGCGCGACAAGCCCGGCAAGCTGGAACTGGCGCATGGCGGCACGCTGTTTCTCGACGATGTCGAGGAACTGCCGCTGGACCAGCAGGGGCGGCTTTTGAACGCGCTTCAGACCCGCGAGGTGACGCGGCTGGGCGACACCCGCGCGCGCCATATCGACATCCGCGTGATCGCCGCCTCGACCACCAATCTGGAACGCGCGGTCAGCGCGGGGCAGATGCGGGACGACCTCTATCTGGCGCTCAACGTCTTTCCGATCCTTTGCCACCCGCTGCGCGAACGGCACGAGGACATTCCCGAACTGACGGCGCATATGCTCGACATGGCCTGCAAACGCCTGAACCGACGCAAGCCGATCATCACCGAAGGCGTCATGCAGCGGCTGCTGGCCTATTCCTGGCCCGGCAACGTGCGCGAATTGCGCAACGTGATCGAGCGCGCGGCAATCGTATCACAAAGTGGCAAGCTGATCGTCGAGATCGGCGAGTCGCGACCCGAGGCCCTGTCAAGCAACCCCAACGTCAAGACAGAGGCCGAGATTCAGCAAGAGATCCGTGCCAACCTGATCGCCTGCCTGAAAGACACGCACGGCCGCGTCTCGGGCCCCGGCGGCGCCGCGGAATTGCTGGGCGTGCCGACGACGACCTTTTATTCGCGGCTTAAAAAACATCGCATCGGCCCTGCCGACTGGCAGGGCTGACCGCGATCAGAAATCGAGATTCTCGACGCTCAGCGCGTTTTGCTGGATGAACTCGCGGCGCGGTTCGACCACGTCGCCCATCAGCTTGGTAAACAGATCGTCCGCCTCGGTCATGTCGTCGATGTCCACCCGCAGCAGGGTCCGCGCGTTGGGGTCCAGCGTGGTTTCCCAAAGCTGGCCCGGGTTCATCTCGCCCAGTCCCTTGTAGCGCTGCAGCGACAGGCCCTTTTCGCCCTCTTCCAGAATGGCCTCCAGCAGGTCGAGCGGCCCGTGGATCAACTGGCTGCGGTCGCGGCGTTCCAGCGTGGCAGGCAGATTATAGACCGCCTGAAGGCTTTGCGTGAAACTGCCGGTTTTGCGCGCCTCGCCCGAGCGGAGCATGGGGCCGTCCAGCGTGCGCACCTCTTCGACGCCGCGCAGGATCCGTGCCAGACGGATGCCGCGATCCTGAGTGATGCGCCCGGTCCAGCCGCGCTCGTATTCCAGCGCGATCTGATCCAGCCGCTCGGCCACCTTGTCGGCCACGCCTTGCAGGTCCGCATCCACCGCGCCCGGAACGAAGGCCCCGGCAATCGCCGCCTGTTCCAAGATGTGACGGGGGTAGTGCGTCGGGAACGCGTCCAGCACGCGTTTCAGCTGGCGCGCCTCGTCGACGACGCGGGCCAGATCCTGGCCGATGATCTCTTCGCCGTTGCCCTGCTTCAGCCGCGCGCCCTCGATCCCTTGCTGGATCAGGTAATCGTCCATCGCGGCCTGGTCTTTTAGATAGACCTCGGACTTGCCCCGGCTGACTTTGTAAAGCGGCGGCTGCGCGATGTAGAGATGGCCGTTCTCGATCAGCTCGGGCATCTGCCGGTAGAAGAACGTCAGCAAGAGCGTCCGGATATGCGCGCCGTCGACGTCGGCGTCGGTCATGATGATGATCTTGTGATAGCGCAGCTTGGCGATGTTGAATTCATCCCGACCGATCCCGGTGCCCAGCGCCATCACCAGGTTTCCGATTTCCTGGCTGGCGAGCATCCGGTCGAAGCGCGCCCGCTCGACGTTCAGGATCTTGCCCTTGAGCGGCAGAATGGCCTGGGTGCTGCGGTCGCGCCCGGTCTGGGCCGAACCGCCGGCGCTGTCGCCCTCGACCAGGAAAAGCTCGGTCTTTGAGGGGTCCTTGTTGGAACAATCCTTGAGCTTGCTGGCCAGGAAATTGATGTCCATCGGGTTCTTGCGCCGGGTCAGCTCGCGCGCCTTGCGGGCGGCCTCGCGGGCCAGCGCGGCCTCGATGATCTTGCCGACGATGACCTTGGCCTCGTTCGGGTTCTCTTCGAACCACTCGGCCAGCTTTTCGTTCATCAGGCTTTCGACCGCCGGTCGCACCTCGGAGGAAACCAGCTTGTCCTTGGTCTGGCTCGAGAATTTCGGATCGGGCACCTTGACCGACAGCACGCAGGTCAGCCCCTCGCGCGCATCGTCGCCGGTAAAGCTGACCTTCTCCTTCTTCGCGATGCCGCTCGACTGGGCGTAGCTGTTGATCGTGCGGGTCAACGCGCCGCGAAAGCCCGCCATATGCGTGCCGCCGTCGCGCTGCGGGATGTTGTTGGTAAAGGGCAGGACGGTTTCGTGATAGCTGTCATTCCACCACATGGCGATTTCCACACCGATCCCGTCACGCTCGCCGATCATGTAGATCGGCTCGGGCATGACCGGCTGCTTGGACCGGTCGAGGTATTTGACGAATTCGCGCACGCCGCCTTCGAAGAACAGCTCGGTCTTCAGCGGCTCGGCGGGGCGTTCGTCCACGAGAATGATGCGCACGCCGGAGTTCAGGAACGCGAGCTCGCGCAGGCGCTTTTCCAGCGTGTGGAAGTCGAAATCTAGGTTGCTGAACGTGCCGGTCGAGGCGAGAAACCGCACCTCGGTGCCCTGCTCGCCGTCCGCATCGCCAACCTCGCGCAGGTGTTCGACGGTGTCGCCATGGCTGAACTTGCAGTAATATTCCTTGCCGTTGCGCCAGATGCGCAGTTCCAGCCAGACCGAAAGTGCGTTCACCACCGACACGCCGACGCCGTGCAGACCGCCCGACACCTTATAGCTGTTCTGGTCGAATTTTCCGCCGGCGTGCAGCTGGGTCATGATGACCTCGGCCGCCGAAACGCCCTCTTCCTCGTGGATGTCGACCGGAATGCCCCGCCCGTTGTCGCGCACGGACACCGAATTGTCGGCATGGATTTTCACCCGAACAAAGTCGGCATGACCGGCCAGCGCCTCGTCGATGCCGTTGTCCACGACCTCGTAGACCATGTGGTGCAGACCCGACCCGTCATCGGTGTCGCCGATATACATGCCGGGGCGCTTGCGCACTGCCTCCAAGCCCTTGAGAACCTTGATGGAATCTGCGCCGTATTCTTCGGGTTTGCCTGCGGGATCGGACATGCCGTCATCCTTTGTCATTTTGACTGTGTTTATAGGCATTTCGGCAGGGGATGTCACGCAAATGGCACAAGATTTGGGGGGCCTACGCCCGCATATGCACCACTGACTGTCCGGCCTCCTCGGTCACCTCGATCCGCTGCGCGCGCGCGCCCAGATCCTCGAACAATTCCGGCCCCGTACCCGTCATCCAGGCCTGCGCCCCCAACGCGCAGATCTCGTCGTAAAGCGCGGCGCGGCGGCCTGCGTCCAGATGTGCTGCGACCTCATCGAGCAGCAGGATCGGCGCGCTGCCGATATCCGCCGCCAGGGCCCGGGCATTGGCCAGGATCAGCGAAATCAAGAGCGCCTTCTGCTCACCGGTCGAGCAATCGGCTGCAGGCACCCCCTTGGCGGCAAAGACGCCATGGATGTCGGACCGGTGCGGGCCCACCAGCGTGCGCCCGGCAGCCAAATCGCGGAACCGGCTTTCCTGCAAGGCCTCGCGCAGATCGGCCTCGGATTCGGGCATCGTGCCCTCGGTCTGCACCAGATCGAGCTCGGCACTGGGAAACTGCGTCTCCGCCCCTTCCTGTGCCTGGGCGAGCCGCTCCAGCGCGGCGCTCCGGTTGGCGTGCAGCACCGCCCCGGCGCGCGCCATCTGCGCCTCCAGCGCGGCATACCAATGCGCGTCGCGCACCTGGTCCTTCAGCAGCCGGTTCCGCTCGCGCATGGCCTTCTCGTAATCCAGCGCCGCCTGAGCGTGATCGGGAAAAAACGACAGGGTCATCCGGTCCAGAAACCTCCGCCGCCCCTCGGCTCCCTCGATCCAGAGCCGGTCCATCGACGGGATCAGCCACAGCACCCGCGCGATCCGCCCCAGCGCCGTCTGCGACGCCGCCTTGCCGTCGATCTGAACGCTCCGCGCCGCACCGCCCTCGGACTGAAAGGCCACCTCGTGCACGCCGTCCGCCCCATGCACCTCGCCGGTGATCTTCCACCCCAGCGCCTCGGGCCGGCGCGTCATTTCGGCCGCCGACGCCCGACGCAGCCCCCGGCCAGGCGAAAACAGCGACACTGCCTCGATGAGGTTGGTCTTGCCTGCGCCGTTCGGGCCATAGATCGCCACCGGCCGCGCATCCACCGCGACCCGCGCCCGCAGATGCGAGCGGAAATGCGACAGGGTCAGGTGCGACAGGTACAATGGCGCCCTCCCCCTGCTTCTTCTTGGCAAAAATACTCCCGCCGGAGGCTCCTGTCCGCGGTCACACCCGCATCGGCATGACGACATAGACCGCGCTGGTGTCGTTGCCTTCGCGCATCAGCGTGGGGTCACCGGACGAGTTGAACAGGAACACCGCGTTTTCCCGGTCCACCTGGCTGGCGATTTCCAGCAGGTATTTGGCGTTGAAACCGATCTCCAGCGCGTCGTCGCCATAGGCCACGGCCAGCTCTTCTTCGGCGGCGCCGCTGTCGGGGGCGTTGACCGACAGGATCAGCCGGTCCTCGTCCAGCGCCAGCTTGACCGCGCGCGACCGTTCCGAGCTCACCGTCGCCACACGGTCCACCGCCTTGGCGAATTCCGACGCGTCGACCTCCATCCGGCGGGTGTTGCCTGTCGGAATGACGCGGGTGTAATCGGGGAAGGTTCCGTCGATCACCTTCGAGGTCAGGGTGATATCGGGCGTCGCAAAGCGCACCTTGGTTTCCGACACCGACACCGCGATCTGCATGTCGTCATCGTCGAGCAGCTTGCGCAGCTCGCCCACGGTCTTGCGCGGCACGATCACGCCTGGCATGCCCTCGGCGCCCTCGGGCAGCGGTGCGTCGATCCGGGCCAGGCGGTGGCCGTCGGTGGCCACGCAGCGCAGCGCCTTGCCATCCTCGCCATCGGCCACATGCATATAGACGCCGTTCAGGTAATAACGCGTTTCCTCGTTTGAAATCGCGAACTTGGCCTTGTCGAAGAGCCGCCGCAGAACGGTCGCCTTGGCCGAGAAATTCGAGGAATATTCCGACGAGGCCATCACCGGGAAATCCTCTTTCGGCAGCGTCGCGAGCGAGAAATTCGACCGCCCCGCCGCCACCGTCAGCCGGCCCGCCGCGCTGTCTTCGGACAGGTTGACCAGCGCCCCGTCCGGCAGCTTGCGGACGATTTCGTGCAACGTGACCGCGGACACGGTCGTCGCGCCGGCGCGCTCGACCTGTGCGGGGGCCTTGTCCAGCACCTCGATGTCCAGATCGGTGGCGCGAAAGCTGACGCTGTCGCCCTCGGCCTCGATCAGCACGTTGGCCAAGATCGGGATCGTGTTGCGCCGTTCGACCACCGATTGCGCCTGGGACACGGCCCTAAGCAGCGCGCCCCGTTCGATACTGATCTTCATCGCCAATGCCTCCGCAATCCGGACGGGCAGACTAGCCGGTTGCCCGATGCACTCCAAGCCCGTTTTTCAAGGTTTTGTGAGACGCTTTCGCGAGGGCGTCAAGTGCCCGGGGCCGCCTGACCGCGGCCCCGATGGCATCTGTTGTGCGCGGGACTCAGGCTTCGAGCGCGCGGCGCAGCAGTTCGAGGTCTTCGTCCATCTGACCGTCCTGCATCCGCAGCTCTTCGATCCGCCTGACCCCGTGCATGACCGTGGTGTGATCGCGCCCGCCGAACCGACGCCCGATCTCGGGCAGCGACCGGCTGGTCATCTGCTTGCAGAGATACATCGCCACCTGACGCGGGCGCGCAAAGGCGCGCAGGCGCTTGGGCCCGATGATGTCGCTCAGCCGGATGTTGTAGTGATCCGCGACCTTGCGCTGAATCTCCTCGATCGAGATCTTGCGGTCCGACGCGCGCAGCACGTCCGCCAGGCAATCCTGCGTCAGTTCCAGATTGATCGGCTTGCCGACCAGCGACGCAAAGGCGAATAGCCGGGTCAGCGCGCCCTCAAGAACACGGACGTTGGTCGAGATGCGATGCGCGAGAAATTCCAGAACGCCGTCGTCAATCTCGAGATCGGGATATTGCGCCTTCTGGGTGCCGACCTTGGATTGCAGGATCCCCAGACGCAGCTCGTAATCGGTGGGGTGCAGATCGACCACCAGACCCGATTGCAGACGGCTGCGGATGCGGTTCTCAAGGTCCTTGATCTCGTCCGGGGCACGGTCTGCGGAAATGATGATCTGCTTGTTCTGGTCCACGAGGGCGTTGAACGTGTGAAAGAACTCTTCCTGGGTGCTGTCCTTGCCTGCGATGAACTGAACGTCGTCGACCATCAGCACGTCGACCGAGCGGAACAGCTCTTTGAAGTCCATCATCCGGCGGTCGCGCAGAGCCTGCACGAAGCGGTACATGAATTGTTCGGCGGACAGATAAAGCACGCTGAGGTGTGGATTGCGCTGGGTCAGTTCCCAGGCGATGGCGTGCATCAGGTGCGTCTTGCCGAGCCCGACGCCGCCATAAAGAAAGAGCGGGTTGAACGTGACCGGCCCGCCCTCGGCGACGCGGCGCGCCGCGGCATGGGCCAGTTCGTTAGGCTTGCCGACAACGAAGGTGTCGAAAGTAAAGCGACGGTCCAGCGGGGCGCTGACCAGGCTATCGCCATTGGACTGCGCCGGTTCGGCGGCCGCGCGCGGACGGGTCTGCGGCTGGATGCCGTTGGCGACCTTGAACTGAATGCGGCGGACATCCGAGTTGATCGCGGCGATCTTGTTAAGCAGCAGGTCGCCGTAATTCTGCGACACATAGGTCCCCAGAAAATTCGTCGGCACATGAATCACGGCAACAGAGCCGTCCATGCCTCCGAACTCAAGCGGTTTGATCCAGGTCTTGAAATTGTTTTGCCCGAGCGTCTTTTCCAAACCTGCTTGCAACGCGCCCCATTGCTCTTGTGTCATGTGTCCCCATTCCGTCCTTACCGATACCCAAGCGAGAGCAGCCTCGCATCGGTCACAACCCCTGGCACAACTTTTCAGCCCCGCAAACGCAGGTTTGACGGATCCCCGCCAACGTGGATCCGCCTGACACACGGCTTCGGCGTCCCATCCCGAAGCTGACCGTGTGCACAGACTGCTCCGTGCAATAAAAATGGACCGGCCGAAGACGTAACTTCGTTCCTTCCGACCAAGGCCGGAAAAGCGTTTCATCCCCACGCAGAATGGGTCTGATCTGCCTGCCTGTCCCCCCAAGGCGATGTGACTCGCAGGCTGAAACTATCAACCTTTGAATATGTCCGGCAACTGACCTTTGATCTTGACTCGCATGATCGCGGAAAAGAATCTCTGGCCTCTGAAAACCGTGCCAAAAATGCAAAAAAGACACCACAGGTTGTGGTGTCTTTCATCACTAGCGTAAAATGTGCGTAAATCGCAGGGCGGTCAGCCGAGCGCTTTGACCCGCGAGGCCAGACGCGACATTTTGCGCGATGCGGTGTTCTTGTGGAACACGCCCTTGGTGACGCCACGCATCAGTTCGGGCTGGGCCGCGCGCAGGGCTACGGTTGCGGCGTCCTTGTCGCCAGAGGCGATCGCCTCTTCGACCTTGCGAAGGAAGGTGCGGATGCGCGAACGGCGCGCCTTGTTGATGGCGAAGCGCTTTTCGTTCTGGCGTGCGCGCTTCTTGGCCTGGGGCGAATTTGCCATGTGATCGTTCCCGTCTTGTGTCGGTTCATGTTGGGTCGGCGCAATGCCACTCTGAACCGGGCCAATCCGCCGGATCGATTCTTGCCAGAGCGGGCATCACGCGCATATCGGGCGGCATATAGACAGATTCCGCCGCGATGCAAAGCCCAAAATGGACCCAGGTTCAGCGGTCGCGGAACTGCGCCGTGCGCTTCTCCAGGAAAGCCGACATACCCTCGGACTGGTCCTCGGTGGCGAACATCGAATGAAACAGCCGCCGTTCGAAGAGCAGCCCTTCGCTCAGGGTCGTCTCGTAGGCGCGGTTGACCGCCTCTTTCACCGCCATCGAGGTCAGGACCGATTTCTCGGCGATCTTCGCGGCGGCCTGCTGGGCCTCGTCCATCAGCTGCTTGGCCGGCACCACGCGGCTGACAAGCCCCGCGCGCTCGGCCTCGTCAGCCTCCATAAAGCGGCCGGTCAGGTGCATGTCCATCGATTTGGACTTGCCGGCGACCCGCGTCAGACGCTGAGTTCCGCCGATTCCTGCCACGACGCCGAGGTTGATCTCGGGCTGGCCGAATTTCGCATTGTCCGCCGCGATGATGAAATCGCACATCATCGCCAGCTCGCAGCCGCCGCCCAACGCGTATCCCGCCACCGCCGCGATGATCGGCTTGCGCACCTTGCTGATCGCGTCGGCCTCTGTGCCGAAGAAATCCGTCATGAACATGTCGACAAAGGTCTTCTGCGACATCTCCTTGATGTCGGCGCCCGCGGCAAAGGCCTTGGACGAGCCGGTCAGGATAATGCAGCGCACCTTTTCGTTCCGATCGGCCTCTTTCAACGCCTCGGCCAGTTCGCCCAGAAGCTGGGTGTTCAGGGCGTTCAGGGCATCGGGGCGATTCAGTTTAATGGTTGCGACGTGGTCTTCTACTTCGACGATGATCGTCTCAAAGGCCATGACAAGAGGCTCCGGTCGTTTCCGTCAGGTGCCCAGCCTTACCATCTGCCGCGTGCGGTTCAAGCTATCTTTGACAGGTCGGGCAATAGAAAGACGACCGCCCCGATTGCACGATCCGGCGCACGGTGTCGGTGCATCCGGGGGTCCTGCAGGGCGCGCCCTCACGCCCGTACACATCAAAATTGTGCTGAAAATATCCAAGTTCGCCATCGGCTTGGCGGAAATCCCTGAGGCTCGACCCGCCTGCGTCGATGGCCTCGGTCAGCACCTGGCGAATGATCGGAACCAGTGCCCCGGCGCGGGCCGCCGAAATGCGACCGGCCTTGCGCGCGGGGTGGATACGGGCCCGAAAAAGCGACTCGCAGACATATATATTGCCCAATCCCGCGACGATCTTCTGATCCAGCAGCGCGGACTTCACCGGCGTGTTGCGCCCCTTCAGCGCCGCCACCAGATGCGATTCGCTGAAGGCGTTCCCCAGCGGTTCGGGCCCCAGCGCCGCCAGCAGCGGATGCGCCTCGGCCCCGTCGGTCGGCATCAGATCCATCGCGCCGAAACGCCGGGGATCGTTGAAGGTGACGCGGGCGCCGTTGGCCATGTGAAACACCACATGGTCGTGCTTTTCCGGCGCGGGATGATCGTGCACGAACTGCCCCAGCGGATCGCCCGAAATCAGCATCCGCCCGGACATGCCCAGATGGATCAACAGCGTCTCGCCCGAGGACAGATCGCCGAGGATGTATTTCGACCGCCGCCTCAGCCGCAGAACCCGTTTCCCCGTCAGCCTCTCGGCCATGTTCTCGGGGAAGGGCCAGCGCAAATCGGGCCGGTTGACGTCGGCCCGGGCGATCACCTCGCCCTCCATCGCCGGGGTCAGACCGCGACGGACTGTCTCGACTTCGGGCAATTCGGGCATTTGGGGCGGTCCTTGCAGGTGGGGCGCATTGTATCGGCGCACGCGGGCTCTATAAGGTGTTGCAACCGAAGGAACCACAAGACCCATGACCGAAGACACCACGAAAACAACGCATTTCGGCTTTTCCGAGGTGCCCGAGGACGAAAAGGCCGGGCGCGTTCAGGGGGTCTTTAACTCGGTCGCGTCGAAATATGATGTCATGAACGACGCGATGTCGCTGGGCATCCACCGGGTCTGGAAAGACGCGATGATGGATTGGCTGGCCCCACGCAGCGGTCAGCGGCTGCTGGACGTGGCGGGGGGCACCGGCGACATCTCGTTCCGGTTTCTCAAGCGCGCGGGGCACGGCCACGCAACGGTGCTGGACCTGACCGAGCCGATGCTGGTCGAAGGCCGCAAGCGCGCCGAGGCGGGGGCGATGGCCGACAGTCTCGACTGGGTGGTGGGCGACGCGATGGCCCTTCCCTTCCCCGACAATACCTTCGACGTCTACACCATCAGCTTCGGCATCCGGAACGTCACCCGCCCGCAGGACGCTCTGGCCGAGGCCTTTCGGGTGCTGCGCCCCGGCGGGCGGCTGATGGTGCTGGAATTCAGCCAGATCCCCAACGAGATGATGCAAAAGGTCTATGACCTTTATTCCTTCAACATAATTCCGCGCATGGGCCAGGTGATTGCCGGGGACCGCGACAGCTATCAGTACCTGGTCGAATCGATTCGGCGTTTCCCGGATCAGGAGACTTTCCTGGGCATGATCCGCGCGGCAGGGTTCGAACAGGCCAAATACCGGAACCTGACCATGGGCGTCGCTTGCCTGCATTCGGGGTGGAAGATCTAGGTGCGCGGGCCACACAACATCTGGCGGCTGGTCCGCACGGGCGCCACGCTGGAACGTACCGGCGCGATGGGCGTCGTGCTGGATGCCTTCGACGCGCCGCGCCCGCTGCGGATCGCCGCCCGGGTGCTGGGATGGCCGTTCAAATGGCTGGGGTTCGAGGGCGATCCTTCCATGCCGCCGGCGACACGTGCCCTGACCGCTCTCGGCCCCGCCTATATCAAGTTCGGTCAGGTGCTTTCGACCCGTCCCGACGTGGTGGGCGACGAAATGGCCCAGCATCTGCGCATCCTGCAGGACAAGCTGCCCCCCTTTCCCGTCGAGGCCGCCAAGGCCGAGGTAACGCGAGAGCTCGGTCAGCCGGTTGACGAAGTCTTCTCGGATTTCAGCGAGCCCGTCGCCGCCGCCTCGATCGCGCAAGTGCACAAGGCACGTCTGACCGGGACCGGCGAGACCGTCGCGGTCAAGGTGCTTCGGCCCGGTATCGAAAAGGCCTTCCGCAAGGATATCGACGCCTTCTATCTGGCCGCCAGGATGGTCGAATGGCTGTCACCATCGTCGCGCCGCCTGCGCCCGATGGATGTGATCGCGCATTTCGAAGGCGTCGTCATGGGCGAGCTGGACCTGCGGCTGGAATCCTCGTCCGCAGGTGAATTCGCGGCGAACACGCGCGAGGATGCGGGCTTTCAACTGCCCGAGGTCAAGTGGATGCTGTCCGGCCGCCGGGTGATGACGCTCGGCTGGGCCGAGGGCACGGCCCTGGGCGACAACGCGGCGCTGGATGCGGCGGGCCACGACCGCGTGGCGCTGTCGGAGCGGGTGCTGCAGCTCTTTCTCAACCACGCCTTGCGCGACGGGTTCTTTCACGCCGACATGCATCAGGGCAACCTGAAGGTGGCGCCGAACGGCGACATCATCGCCTATGATTTCGGGATCATGGGGCATATCGACGAATACACCCGCCGGGTCTATGCCGAGATCCTTTATGGCTTCATCCGACGCGATTACAAACGCGTCGCCGAGGTGCATTTCGAGGCCGGCTATGTCCCGCCCGACCGCGATGTCGACGAATTCGCCCGCGCCCTGCGGGCCGTGGGCGAGCCCATCTTCGGCATGGATGCGACGCGCATCTCGATGGGCAAGCTGCTGACTTATCTGTTCGAGGTCACCGAACGGTTCGGGATGGAAACCCGGACCGAACTGATTCTCTTGCAGCGCACCATGGTCGTGGTCGAGGGCGTGTCCCGGTCGCTGAACCCGAAGATGAATATCTGGAAGGTCGCGCAGCCCGTGGTCGAGGATTATATCAAGACCTCGCTGGGGCCGCGCGCCGTTGCGCGCGATCTCGGCAAGACCGCGTTGGTGCTGGCACGCTATGGCCCGCGGCTTCCCGGTTTGGTCGAGGCCGCGCTGATCCGCCAGTCGCAGACGCCGCCCCCGGCGCCTTACAACCGCTGGCTGGATCGCGTGATCTGGGGGGCGTTCGGCGCAGCATGCGCGGTTCTGATCGGGCTCTTGGTCGTCAAGCTGAACATATTTTGACGGTCAGCGCTGAGCGGCGCGCACTCCACCGACCAGATCGGACAGAACCTCGCCGCCATCCGAGAGTCGCAGAAGAATGTCATTGCCCTCGGCGCGGGCCTCTTCGATCCGGCTGTAGACCGCCGCAATCTTGGATTCGATCAGCGTATCCTCGGCAAAGCTTTCGACGTCGAATCGGTAGACTCCGTCAGGGAGCGGCGTGCCGCGATCGTCCACACCAGCCCATGTGACAACTTCCTCCGTCTGGTCGATCGGGATTCGCTGCATCACTTCGCCCGCCTCGTTTCGCACCACCAGATCGGCACGGTCCGCCCCATCGGCAAAGTCCGGACGGACGGTGATCGGGCTGCCCTCGAAGCGGACCGGGCCCCGCGCGAGCGCCTCCATCCCGACCCAACCGGCCAGTTGCTGCATGACGTTACCGTTCAACTGTGTGCCGATGTCGCGAAGCAGATCGTTTGTCACCACGGCCTGTTCGACCGTCGAGAATGTGGCCAGTTGCACGGCGAAATCCTGCGAATCGACCGGGTTCAGCGGGTCCTGGTTCTGCATCTGAACGGTCAGCATTCGCAGAAAGGTCTCGAAGTCCGAGCTGATCGCAGACTTGCTTTGCCCGGTCTGCGGACCGCCGTTGGCGGCATTGGACGTGGGGGGCGGGGATTGGGCGATTTCCATCGAAGGCTCCTATATTCTGAGGTCAAGGCCGCCGTCGGTGCTGCCGACGGGCTTTTGTTCGGCGGCGGCCGTGTCGATCGGGGCAGGTTCGGAAAGGGAGGGCGCACGAGACGGCCTATCCCTCCCCGAAGCATCATCGGCGAATTCGAATGTCGGGTTGTCGTATCCCATGTCCATCAAATCGCGTGCCAGCTGCTCGATGTTGCGGCGCAGCAGGTCGAGCGTCTCGGCCCGCTCGGCGCTGACAGACACCACGATCCCCTGTTCCAGAGGTGTCATGTTCATGCGGATGCGGCCGAGTTCATAGGGATTCAATCGCAACTCGACCTCTGCGTCCCGTGTTCGGCTCACAGCCTCGGCAATCTGCCGAACGACGCCAACGGGGTCATGGCGGTGGGTTGGTCCCTGAATGTTTGCCGTACCGCCCGCCGACGCCACGAACCTTGGATCGGGCCCCACTGCCCCGGCAGAAAGCTCGCCCTCATGCCCGACGACGTCCGAAACGACGTGGTGCACAGATCGCTCGGTAAAATCCAAATAAATGCCTGGCTGTGGCGCTCGATAGACTGCGTTGGAAGGCGATTGAGGCCGCGGGGCGGAAGCGGCGCCCGGTCGTGGGGTGGCAAGATCGCCCCGGGAGGGACGGTCGTGCATCGGTTCATCCCGCGTCCGCAAGGGTTTGTCCGCCACAACGGGCATGCCATCCAAAGGTGATCGGGATTGGATGCGCCAGGTTGCATCGCTTTTCATGTCGCTTTGGAAAGTTGTGCCCCCCGCTGGCGACCCGCCTTCCCAGTCAGGCGCCATCGGGATCGGGGATTTCGACACCCGCCCGAATGCCTCGACAGGCGCAGGCGGCGCTTTTAAGGGCTTGATGTCCGTTGGCACCACATCGCGGGCATTACCGGTCGGCAAATCAAATCCGGTCCGGGGTGAAAAAACCTCACGCGCTATAGACCTCGAAACTGACCGTTCGACACCTGGCACGGATTTCGGCAAGTCCGGAACCGCCGGCGGCGCAACCAAAGATGCCGGCTGCGCCCCGATACCGGCGTTCATCCGGCTCTCCACCGCGGTCACAGAGACAATCGGTTTGTCGGCACGGATCGGCACTTGCTCTTCTGTCGTACCTCCGGCCCGAAGCGGCAGGGTTGAGCGGTTGGATAATGAGCCCGCGACCTCCGATGGCGCCAGACGAGGTCTGCGCAGGTGGTCATCGCCCGACGGTTCTGTGGAAACCTTGCCGGCTTGAGGCACCCGGACATCAGGGGGAGGGCTGGGCGAAATCGCAAGACCCTCTCTGTTTACGGGCGCGTGATCGTTCCGGGCCGTTACAGCTGAACCCACCACCCCCCCCGAAGCAGTGTTCTGCAACCGTTTCTGCACCGACACCGACGGTCTGAGGGTCAATTCCTGACGGGTGTCATGCGGCAGAAGATCAGTGTCTTTCGGCCTTTCTGCGGACACCGGCAAATCGGGAACGACCGCTCCAGGCGGCCGCGTCCCCGCCGGGGCAGGCGGGACTTGGGCCGCGGGCGATACCGCCGCCGGCAGGCCGGTCATTCTCCCGGGCGCGTCCGCCACATCGGGGCGAAGGACGCGGCGCGAAACCGGCGGGATGATCGCCGGTTCAACTTTATGATTTGGCGGCGCCTTGGCCGTGGGATCCTTGGGAACGTTTTGGACGACAAGAGAAACGGCAACCCCGGATCCTTCAGTCTTGCCGATGACGGACCCGTTCGCACGGTTGTCGCCGCCGGACGCGTCTGACCGCCCTTCGATCAGATTGAAAACAGCATGTGGCGCGGAGGGGGGAGCAGATCGTTCCATTGCCGGAAGATCAGCCATGCGCTGCACCGAAACGTCCGCGCCGGCTCCGGTCGAACCAATGAGCACTTGCCTTGGTTCGGCGTCTTCGTCGCCGCCCCAAGATGCGTCCGGTCGGGGAGGCACGTTGTTTTCCGCCAGTTCGGTCGCGACATCCGGTGGCGCGGAACCGGCAGGTGCGACCGACTCAGTGCCATCGACCCGCACCTGTGTCTGCGAGGAACCGGTTTCGAGAATGCGGACGTCGGAAGGCACGGCCTTCCCATCGGCCGGGTTTTCTACTTCCACAAGCGCTGAGAGATTTGCGAAAACCTCTTCGAAACCGCTGCCGTCAGCATCATTCGCCGTCTCAGGGCGCGCTTGCGGCTCGGTTCCATTCGTAAAGAGCGTTGTCAGGATGTTCAGCATGGCGGCTCCGGGATTCTGTCCGTGAATCGAACATAAGTGGAACATCCTTACCAGTTGTTTACCGCTATCCAGTCCAATCCGAAAAAGTGACTCGAATAGGAGCAACCGATGGAAATTCCCCCATTTCAATCCGCCGCCCCGGCCCCGCCCGATCCAGTATTGTTGAAGGCTGCGCAAGAACTCGAAACCGGGTTTCTTGCGGAAATGCTGAAATCCGCAGGGCTTGGAAAAGTCAGCGACTCCTTCGGCGGCGGTGCCGGAGAGATGCATTTCGGCTCGTTTTTGCAGCACGAACAGGCGCGACAGATGGTGGAGGCCGGCGGAATCGGCCTTGCCGAGATGATTTTCAATGCCTTGAAGGAGAGCCGGAAATGACAAGGGACATACTGAAAACGACGTTGAATGCGCTCGATTCGATCCTTGAAGAGGAACGGCTCGCCTTGCTGAGCGGCGAACTGAATCGCATTTCCGATCTCATGGCGGAAAAGGAAGCCCTGATCGACACTCTGAAACAAAGCGAGATCGGAACGACCGAGGATCTTGACCCGGTGCAGCAGAAACTGCGCCGAAATCAGGAGTTGTTCGACCACGCGCTGGCCGGTGTGCGCTCGGTGGCGGAACGGCTGGCGACCTTGCGTCATCTGCGCAAGGCGCTGGATACATATACCGCCGACGGTCAGCGCAGCACGATCCTTGAGATGTCGGATCACAGGCTCGAGCGGCGGGCCTGAGGGAATTGTGTCAAATGCGAACGACCGGGCTGGAGGTTTTTAGCACTCCATTAAACTTCGTCGGTGCATGTGGGTCATGCATCCGGACGGATGGCGCAGATCGAAGACCACTGTCTGCAAAGGTCAGAATGACACTCGTCATGCCATGATCGGCATTCTGAAAATCGGTGCAAAAGCACCGCAACGACTGCAAGGACCAAAATCACATGGCGACTTTCCAGGCCCCACCATGGTGCCCGCCGCCCTGAATGACCTTTTTCCGTTTGATGATGACTGGCGCGACATTGCTGTCTGCGGCCATCTCCACCACCTTTTCCATTCACCCGGGGACAGGCATAGCGGGCGAACCCTTACGCAGGGCTTAACGATTAAAAGTGTCGGGTTAAAAGCCGATGCGCGGGGTCGTGCTCAGAATCCCACATTGCGGCAGCGGGTCCGCGCCCTGCATGGACAGAGCCGGTGATCTGATCTAGCAACGGGAAAGCGAGCGGAACACAGGACTGGAATTCAACACATGGCGTGGCGCGATCTTCCCTTGATGGTTTCCTGCCGCAGGATCCGCGGGCTTGGCCTGGCGACCTGTTCCATTCTGGCGTTTTCGGCGGCGACCGGTCAGGCCAACGACGGCACGCTGCCGTCTTACAACATGTACGGACTGCCGGGGCTGATCGACATGCCCAGCGCCGATGCGGCGCCCGATGCGACGCTGGCGGCGACTGTGTCGAACTTTGGCGACAACACGCGCGCGACGCTCAGCTTTCAGATCACGCCGCGCCTGTCGGGCAGCTTCCGCTATTCGGCGGTGCGCGACTTCGTCACCTCCGCCAGCATCGACCGGCCGTATTACGACCGCAGCTTCGATCTGAAATACCAGCTTTTGTTCGAGGGGCAGTACCGCCCGGCGGTGGCCATCGGCCTGCAGGATTTCATCGGCACCGGGCTTTACGGCGGCGAATACATTGTCGCCACCAAAGAGCTGTTTCCGGGACTGCGCGTCACCGGCGGTCTGGGCTGGGGGCGGCTTGCGACCTCGGGCGCCTTCACCAGCACCGGCACCCGGCCCGAGGAGATCCTGGGCGAAGGCGGCGTTCCCACCTATGATCGCTGGTTCCGCGGCGATGTCGCCCCGTTCGGCGGCGTCAGCTATTCGCTCAACGACCGGCTGACCTTCAAGGTCGAATATTCGTCGGACAATTACGACCAGGAACGCGATGTCGGCGAATTCGACGGCAGCTCGCAGGTTAATCTCGGCGTCGATTACCACTTCAAGAACGGCACGCAGCTGTCGTTCTACCACCTTTACGGCGAGGAGGTCGGCGTTCAGCTGACGCTAAGCACGAACCCCCGCACCAAGGGCAGCCCCGGCGGGATCGAGCCCGCGCCACAGCCGGTCAAGCGCCGCGCCGCCGGAACCGCCGCCGATCTGGGCTGGACGGTGGACGGCAAGACCGGGCCGAACAGCAAGGCGTCGCTGGCCAAGCTGCTGGACGAGGACGGGATCAAGCTGGAAAGCCTCGATCTGCAACCCACCAGCGCGACGCTGCGCATCCGCAACACCAAATTCGCCATGCCGGCGCAGGCGATCGGGCGGACGGCGCGTATCCTGACCCGGACCATGCCGCCCTCGGTCGAGGAATTCGTCATAGTGCCGGTCGAAAAAGGGATCCCGATGTCGGCCGTGCGGATGCGCCGGTCGGATGTCGAAAACCTCGAGAACGCCGCCGCGGTCGACATGCTGGCGCGCACCAGCATCCTCGACGCTTATGGCCGCGATCCCGGCTACGACAAGGATCTCTATCCGCGCTTCAACTGGAGCCTGTCGCCCTATCTGGCCATCAGCGCCTTCGATCCAGACAACCCGGTCCGCGCCGATCTGGGCGCGCGGCTGAGCGCGGATTACGAACTCACGCCGAACCTCGTGCTGTCCGGTGCGATCACCAAGCGGCTCATCGGAAATCTGGATGACGTGGACCGCGAACCCGATACCGAGCTTCCGGCCGTCCGCACCGATTACGCCCGCTATGCCGACGAGGGCGATCCGGCCATCGAACGGCTGACGGCGGCGTGGTACGCGCGGCCCGGCAAGAACCTCTACAGCCGGCTGACGGTCGGATATCTCGAAGAGATGTACGCCGGCGCCTCGGCAGAAGTGCTGTGGAAGCCGGTCGACAGCCGCCTCGCTCTCGGGGCCGAGGTGAACTATGTGCGCCGCCGCGATTACGACCAGCTCTTCGGGCTGCAATCCAACACCACGGCCACCGGCACGATCCCCGAACTGAACGGCCACGTGTCGGCATATTACGATCTGGGCCGGGGCTTCCACGGGCAGCTCGACGTGGGCCGCTACCTGGCCGGCGACTATGGCGCGACCCTGTCGCTGGATCGCGAATTCGCCAACGGCTGGCGGATCGGCGCCTTCGCCACTTTCACCGACGTGCCCTTCGACGATTTCGGCGAAGGCTCGTTCGACAAGGGAATCCGGGTGCGCATTCCGCTGGAATGGGGCACGGGCGAGCCCTCGCGCCGGGCCAATACCATCACCGTCCGGTCGCTGACCCGCGACGGCGGCGCGCGGCTGCGCGTCAGCGGGCGGCTTTACAATCAGGTGCGCGATTATCACCAGCCCGAGCTGGCGAAATCCTGGGGGAAGTTCTGGAGATGAGCATGCGGATCAAAAGCCGGATCGCCGCCGGTCTGGTCGTGGCGGCGGGCCTTCTGTCGGGCTGCGGAAGCGATACCGATTCCGCCCAGACCCTGACCATCTACCGCGACATCCTCAAGGGGCTCGTGACGCCCAACGCCACCGGTGGCGGGTCGGGCGTGACCGAGGCGGACATCGCCGCAACCCTGCAGCGCACCGACCGGCCTCTGGCCCTGGTCAATGCCGAGGACCGCAAGTCGCAGGCCCTGGTCGTCGAGATCGAGCGTAACGGCCCTTACCGCACCTTCGCCACCCGCGACCGTCAGACCTTTATCACCCGCGGCGGGATGGTCACCGGCACGCGCGGGCTGGGCGGCGATCTGATGTCGTCGGATGCGACCGCCCTGCTGCGGCTGGTCAGCGCCCGCAGCCCGGGCACCGCGCCCTATGTGATGCGCTTTCTGACCCCCGACAACCAGACCGTGACCGAAAGCTACACCTGCACCGTGTCGCCCGGCGCCAGCGCGCCGTTTGCGCTGGGGGCGGTCAACCAGACCGGCCGGATCGTGACGGCGGCCTGTACAGGCGAGGATGGCGAGTTCACCAACGGCTATATCGTGGCGGGCGACGGATACATCCTGGCCGCGCGCCAGTTCCTGGGCGAGGCGACCGGCATTCTGGCGTTGCAGGCCGTCCGCCGCTGATCAGCGGCGGTTGTGCAGGTCGATACCCCGAAACACCGTGGCGCACATCAGCCGGAAATCCCGGCACAGATTGTGGTCGCGCGCATAGATCAGGTCCAGCCTGGCCTTGCGCGGCACGCAGCGGCGGCAATAGACCTCTTCGGTCTCGGCGGGCGTCTTCGTCTGCGCCAGCAGGCGCTCTTCGGTGCGGTGAAAGGCCAGCGTCGCCAGCCCAGTGATTCCCGGCCGCGATTTCAGCACCTCGGCGTAAACCTCGGGGAACAGCTCGACATAGCGGCGCAGCGGCGGGCGCGGCCCGACAAAGCCGATGTCCCCGCGCAGGATGTTCCACAGCTGCGGCAGCTCATCCAGCCGGTACTTGCGCAGGAACGCCCCGGTCTCGGTGATCCGCGCGGCCTTGTCGCCCCCCGACACGCCGCTGTCCTGCGTCACCACCGTCATCGTGCGGAACTTCCACAGGTTGAACCCCTCGGTCGGGGTTTTCATCCGCTCCGACAGGTAGAGCACCGGACGCCCGTCGCGGATCAGGATCAACGCGATCACCCAAAGGATCAGCGGCGCCAGCAGCACCGACAGCCCCAGCGCGCAGACCAGATCGAACAGGCGTTTGTCCAGCCTCACAGCGCGTGCTCCCAACGTCGTGCATCCCCGGCAAGGTATGTCGCGTCAGCGGCGGAGATTGGCAAGGGGCAGAGGCGCGCCAGCCGCCCGGTGTCCAGCGCCACAAGCGGCACCGCGGCTTCGGGGGCGTCGCGCCACGCCACATCGTGCCCAGCGGCGCGGGCGATGTCGGCCATGGCCGTCGCTTTGGGTGCCGCGATGTTCAGAACCTCGGGCACCGTTTCCAGCGGCGCGGCGGACAGCACCGCCAGAGCCGCCGCGAAATCGCTGGCGGCAATGTAGCTGCGGCGCGGGCCGGTTTCGTCTGCAAAGCGGTCCAAAGTGATCCCCCCGCCCTTGCGCAACGACGCCCCGAGGCTATCCGCGCCCATCACGTTACCGATCCGCAGAACGATCTGCCGGACGCCGCGATCCGGCAGGGCGGCGATAGTGGCCTCCATCTCTGCCTTGGCCCGTCCGTAGGGGGATTGCGGATCGGTCGGCGTGTCTTCCGTCAATGGCTCGGCCGCCGGACGATAGACCGCCGCGCTGGAGCAATGCAGCACACGATCCGCGCCCACCGCACGCGCCACCGCATCGGCCCGCAGCGCCAGATCCGCGTTGACGGCAAGATCCTGCCCAGCCCCCGGTACGCCCCCCCAAAGGGCCAGAACGGCATCGGCTGGGGGCAATAGCCGCTCGGTCTGGTCCGGCGACCAGACCACGGCACCGGGCACTTCTGCCATCTGCCGAAAAACCGGAACGATCTCAAGCCTTTCCGGCGCAGCCGCATGCCAGACCGCACGCGCCAGACGGCCAAGCTTTCCGCTCGCCCCAAGCAGCAGGACACGCCGGTGTTGCGATCTTGACGACACGTCTTAAGACCTTTGCAAGGAAAACGACATTCGGCTCTGTCTATCACCGCAAGTTGCGGCTAGAAAAGCCGGCAACACCACATACGCTTCTGGGGGGAAACGTCGTGTCCAGATCGCAACGCGCCATCATGGCTGTTTTTGCCTTGTTTCTCGTAGCCGCCTGCAGCCTGCCGCGCGGGGCCGCACTGCAATCCGAGGTCACATCGGAATCGCAAGCCGAAGCGCCCAGCTTTCAGGTCGTCGAGGTGACCCGCGAAAACATTCCCGACATCGCGTCCTGGCCCGCGACCGGCTGGCACGGGCATTTCCACTGGATCGGTGCGTCGCATGCCCCGTCCTCGACCGTCATCAGCACCGGCGACAGGGTGGATCTGACGATCTGGGACAGCCAGGAAAACTCGCTTCTGACCAACGCGGCACAGAAGGCCGCCGTGATGTCCGGTCTCGAGGTGGGCGGCAACGGCGCGATCTTCGTCCCCTATATCGACGAGGTCTTCATCCGCGGCATGACCCCCGCCAGCGCCCGCGCCAAAATCCAATCCCAGCTCGAGATGATCGCCCCCTCCGCGCAGGTGCAATTGTCCGTGCAGCAGGGGCAGGGCAATTCGGTCGATCTGGTCGACGGCGTCCGCACCCCCGGGTCCTTCCCCATGCCCGGCCGCAATTACACCGTGCTCAGCCTGCTGGCCGCCGGCGGCGGCATCACGCCGGCCCTGCGCAACCCGCGCGTCAAACTCATCCGCGGCGGCAACACCTATCAGGTCTCCGCCGAAGAGCTCTATTCCTCGGGCAAACGCAACACCACGCTGCGGCCCGGCGACAAGGTCATCGTCGAAGAGGACGACCGCAGCTTTACCGCGCTCGGGGCCTCGGGTGTCGAGAACCTGATCTATTTCCCGCAAGAGCAGATCACCGCGCTCGAGGCGTTGTCGCTGATGGGCGGGCTGGCGGAAAACCGCGCCGATCCCAAGGGCGTTCTGGTGCTGCGCGAATACCCGGCCTCGGCAGTTGCCGCCGGTGCCGCCGGGCCCGACCTGCAACAGGTCGTGTTCACGTTCGACCTGACCAGCGCGGACGGGCTCTTTGCCGCGCGCAAGTTCCTGATCCATCCGCAGGATACGGTCCTGGCCACCGAATCCCCCGTCACCGCTGCGCGGACAATCATCGGCTTGCTGGGCACCGCGCTAGGTCTGACCGCACGGATCGACGCTCTGTGACATCACCCGCATCGCGGAACGAAAAAGGCGCGCCGACCGGGCGCGCCTTTTTCATGATGTCTGCATCACGAGGCCGGCCGCTATACGGGCCGGCCGTCCGGTGATCGGAACTTACATCTCGGGTCCCACCGACACGAGATAGGCATAGACGTCTTCCATGCCGCTGCGCAGTCGGAACGACATCTTGGAACGCGCGCCGCTGTCATCCAGATACTCCTGCAGGAAACCGCGCGGGTCCTGCACATAGGCGACAAAGGTCTCCTCGTCCCAGACCAGCCCGGCCTCGCCCGCCGCGACCAGGTCGTCGCCATAGCGGAAGCCTTCGACGCTCCCGGCCTGGCGCCCGATCACACCGTAAAGGTTCGGGCCCGTCCGTCCGCCCTTGACGATATCGGTACCGTCATCGGCAACGATCATGTGGCAGGATTTGCACTTGTTGAATTCCTTGGCCCCGGCGTCGGCATCGCCGCCGCCATGGCTTTCCGCGTAGGCGCCGGAGGCGAAGGCCGCGGCAGCAAGCGCCGTAACGATCTTGAGTTTCATGGTCTCTCTCCCATTTGTCTGCATCGTCAAAGACATAGCGCGATGCGCAAACAATCAACGGTCAGGTTCCGGCGAAAGTTCCTTGGAACTGCCCCTAGGCCACCGCATGCGCGATTGCGCATTGCTTCCAGAGAGTCGACAGGGCCAACACAAGATGTTCGATATCGCCGTCGCTGTGCAGAGGCCCCGGCGTAAAGCGCAGCCGCTCCGTCCCCTTTGGCACGGTTGGGTAATTGATCGGCTGAACATAGATCCCGTAATCCTGCATCAGGATGTCCGCCAGCATCCGGCATTTCACCGGATCCTTGATCATCACCGGGATGATATGGCTGTCGTTGTCCAGATGCGGGATGCCCAGCTGGTCGAGCCGCTTGCGCAGATAGGCAACGCGGTCACGCTGACGCATCCGCTCTGCCGTGCTCGTCTTGAGATGCGCGATCGAGGTGCGCGCCGCCACCGCAACCGCCGGCGGCAGCGCCGTGGTGAAGATGAAGCCGCTGGCAAAGCTGCGCACGAAATCGCACATGGCCTCGCTGCCCGAAATATAGCCACCGACCACGCCATAAGCCTTGCCCAGCGTGCCCTCGATCAGCGTGATCCGGTCGGCCAGCCCTTCGCGTTCGCTGATCCCGCCGCCGCGCGGGCCATAAAGCCCCACCGCGTGCACCTCATCGAGATACGTCATCGCGCCGTGCTTTTCGGCCACCTCGACGATTTCCTTCATCGGGCAGATGTCGCCGTCCATCGAATAGACCGATTCGAAGGCGACGATCTTGGTGCAGTTCGACGGCAGCGCCGCCAGCTTACGGTCCAGATCCTCGGGATCGTTGTGCTTCCAGATCACCTTCTTGCAGCGCGCGTGGCGGATGCCCTCGATCATGCTGGCATGGTTAAGCTCGTCCGACAGGATCACCGCGTCGGGCAGACGGCTGCCCAGGGTCGACAGCGCCGCCCAGTTCGACACGTAGCCGCTGGTGAAAAGCAGCGCCGCCTCCTTGCCATGCAGACCGGCCAGCTCCGCCTCCAGCAGCTTGTGCTGGTGGTTGGTGCCCGAGATGTTGCGCGTCCCCCCCGCGCCGACGCCGCAGCTGTCGATGGCCGCTTTCATCGCCGCCACGACCTTGGGGTTCTGACCCATCCCCAGATAATCGTTCGAACACCAGACCGTCACCTCGTCTGGCGCGTCCGCGTCGTGGCTGCGCGCGCGCGGAAAGCCACCGCATTTGCGCTCGAGCTCGGCAAAGATACGGTAATTACCCTCGTCTTTCAGGGCATCGAGCTGGGCGTTGAACAGGCTGTCAAAGTCCATGGGCGTCCTCCGGTCGTCTTTCTTGTGATTGTGTCTTGGGCGCGGGCAGCATCCAGCGCCAGAGTTTCTCGTCCGGCAAAGGCAGGACCATGAACCAATGCTCGAGCAGAGCAAGGGCCGTCATCGCGGCCAGCAGGGAAAACCCCACCACATCCGCAGGGGCCGTGGCGGAAAAAATCCGCTCC
Source organism: Aestuariicoccus sp. MJ-SS9 (assembly GCF_032586235.1). Classification (NCBI taxonomy): domain Bacteria; kingdom Pseudomonadati; phylum Pseudomonadota; class Alphaproteobacteria; order Rhodobacterales; family Paracoccaceae; genus Aestuariicoccus; species Aestuariicoccus sp. MJ-SS9. The sequence continues at coordinate 144,240 of NZ_JAWHTD010000006.1, read as the reverse complement.
AGCCAGCAAGCCACCGCAAAGGAAAGCGCGGTGATCGAAATCGGGAAAAGCCAGTTCATCGGCGCAAGGCGGAAATGGCTGGGCAGATGCGCCAGCGCCTTCGGCAGGAATTCGGTGTTGATCTTGGGCACGCCCAGAAACAGGTTCAGCTTGGCCGAGATGCGCGCAAAGAAGAGCACCGCAAAGGTCCAGAACCCATAGGTGTTCGCCGCCCCCTCGCTGGACAGCCAAAGCCCGATCAGCACCGCGACCAGCGCCATCTCGTGATAGGCGATGGTGCCCCAGGCCCGAATGAACCGCTCCCATTCCGGGGCGCGGTCGGGACAGACATGCGCATTGGGCCCGGTGACGACCCCGGTCAGAAAGGCCAGCTCGATCCAGCCCCAGACCGCAAGCGCGCCCAGAAAGGCGTGATAGACCGCCCCCACGCTCCCAACGCCGGCGCTCGCCCAGATGGCGTAAAGCCCCGCCGCCAGCATCGGCAGCGCCGCCAGCGTCGCGATGCGCCCGGAGCGCGGCCCGCGCCGGTCGGCATATTTGACGACCATCAGGATCGCCCCGGTGGAAAACCACCAGAGAAAAAGCGCCACAAGGGCCGCGATCCATGGGTCAGTCATCACGCCTCTTCACCCCTTCTTCTTGGCAAAAATACTCCGGGGGTGTGGGGGCTGGCCCCCACTCCGGTCGTCGCCAAAGGCGGCGAAACCGATCAATAGACCGGCTCCAGCCGCGTGCTTTCCGGCACCCGGTGCTTATGCGCCGGGATCGTGTAGAGCGCCGCAAAGGCCAGCGCCGCCTTGGCCGATCCAGCGATTTCGGCCAGCTTGCCCGCGACGCCGCCGCGTTCCTTGGCGCGGGCGATCTGCACGTTGGCGGCCTGCAGCCTTTCCAGCGTCGGCTGCCAGCGCGGATGGTCGATATCCAGCGTGATCGGAAAGATCTGCTCGCTCAGCTTCGAGGTCTTGGTGAACACCTCATGCGCATACCAGTCCGGATCGACACCCAGCGCCTTGTGGAACTCCGGCCGCTGGTGGTCGCGCACGTACATCGTCGCGTAGACCGCGGTCAGGAAGAACTTGATCCAGAGCACGTTCCGCCCCTGCGTCAGCTTGGGGTCGGTCTTCATCAGCAGGGCAAAGGCCTCGCCGTGGCTGAACTCATCGTTGCACCATTCCTGAAACCACTTGAAGATCGGGTGGAAACGGTGTTCGGGATGCGCCTCGAGATGGCGGAAGATCGTGATATAGCGCGCATAACCGATCTTTTCGCTGAGGTAAGTGGCGTAATAGATGAACTTGGGCCGGAAATATGTGTACTTCTTCTTCTGCGTCAGAAAGCCGAGGTTCACCGCCACGCCCGCCTCGCGCAGCGCATCATTGATAAAGCCCGCGTGCCGCGCCTCGTCCCGCGCCATCAGCTGGAAAAGCTGGGTGATGTCCTTGTTGTTGCCGCGCCGTTTCATCTCTTTGTACAGCACGCAGCCCGAAAACTCGGCAGTGCAGGACGAGATCAGGAAATCGATGAATTCCTTCTTCAGGGCCGGGTCCATACCCTCCCAATCGACCTTGTCCCAGTCCTCGTTCTTGCGGAAATGGCCCTTGTTGGGGTCGCTGACCATCTGATCGATCAGCTTGTCCCAATCCTCGCGCACCGAGCTGACGTCGATCGCGTCGAGCTCGTCGAAATCGGTGGTGTAAAAGCGCGGGGTCAGCAGGGTGTTCTGCATCGCCACTTCGGTCGCGGCCTTGCTGTCGAACTTGGCCTGCTCTTCCTGGATCGCCAGGCCTTCTTCGACCGTGGTCGCATCGGCGGTGTGCAGCGGAGTGTTCTGGACGTTCATAGCGTCACCTCCTCGGAGAAGGAAAATTCACACAGCTCCATGACCTCGAAATCGCCGGTCAGGCGGGTCCAGAGCTGTTCGAGCTTGCTGGCGCGGATGATCACGGCCTCGCGGTCCTCCGACACGATCTCACCGAAGGGGGCCATGATCTCGGGGCCTTTGACCTGCACCTCGTCACCGGGATAGATCACCGCCCCGTTGTTAAAGCGCACATGGGCGTGCAGGCTCTCGAATTTGTGGCTGATCTCGACGGTGCAGGGCGCCCGCTCGATCTCTTTCGTCAGTAATCCCATCTCGGTTCCCTTTCGATACGAGGCCGGGGCCTCAGTTGAGCAGAAGCTTGGCGAAGGCCGCTGCGTTGTCCTGACCGAACCCCATGAGGTCGGCGCTCCACCCGGTTGACGGATCGGTGATCGCCATCCGGCCGTTTTCCATGGCCGTGACGCGGATCGAGCCATCCAGACCCACCCGCGCCTTGGTGCGCTCGCGCTGGAGCACCCGCCAGATCCCCGACAGAAAGCCGCCCTCCTCAGGGCTGAGATCGGCGATCAGGCTGCCGTTGGCATCCAGCACCCGCGCGGCACCGGACATGTCCCCTTGCAGGAACAGCACGCGCTCCATCACGATGTCGCTTTTCGGCGGAACGGCGTCCTTGGGCTGCCCGGTCCAGACATGCGCGCTGACCATGATCAGGCACAGGATCACCAGGCTGGTCATCAGGCGGACCAGCACACGCGGGACCAGTTCGCGGTCTTGCGCGTGGATGCGCGGGGGGTTGGTTGTGTCCGACATCGTCCGCCCCTATTCCGCCGCAACCGCGGCGCTGTCCGCGGGACCCGCCGACCGGGCCACCTGCGGCATCGACACCCGGGCCTGCGCGGCCTCGGCGATCATGCCGGCCACCCGTTCGGCATCGGGAATGCAGCGCAGCGCGGGCTGCGTGCGGCGCATCACCCAGGGCCGGACATGCGGCCAGCAGACCAGATAGCTCATACGCAGATCGCCCATGGTCTCGAAGGCGATGGTCCCGGTTCCGTTCCGGCGCAGCGCAAGTTCCGCATTGCGAATCTGCGTATAGGGCAGGTTCAGCGTCACATTCAGCGCCGCCCCGATCCGCATCGCGACCCGGCGGTTGGTCACCGTGTAGACCGTCGATCTGGCCTGAATGAGCCCCACCAGCATCAACAGCGCCAGCACGATTCCGCCCAGGATCAGGAACGGCACCGATGCACCCAGCGCCTGCCCGACGGGCATCAGGTCGATCACCGACACAAAGCGCCACGCCGCGAGGAAGACGAAGTACCCGGCCACCCAGGGCAGGCTCAGCGATTCCCAGCTGAGCTGCCACCAGTTCGGGCTGCCCTGCCAGAGGATATGCTCCCCCTCTGGCGGCAGTTCCGGCAGACCCCGGACCGGTTCGATTTCAAAGTCGTCATGTGGCATCGGTTTCGTCCCCCCGTGGCGCTGTCTTTGGATCAGATCACCGGCGTCAGCCGGTCACCCGTGGCGAACAGGGGACCGCCGCCGTAATAGGCGCAGATCTTGTCCTCTTCGAGCTTGGTTACCTGACGCGGCGCGGCGGTCTTCGGCACCCCGGCAAAGTTCTCGCCGTTGAGCGACTTGACCTTGACCTGGTTGCCCCAGATGCGGGCCAACGTCAGCGGCACCAGGCGCGAGCCCTCGCCGTAATCGCCATCGAGCTCGATCTCGAGGTAGCGCACCATCTGCTCGGGCTCGTCTAGCCACATATCGGTGATCTTGCCCACGATCGCGCCATCGGCGGCCACCACGGGCAGACCGCGCGGGTCGCGGCCCGCGGCGACGTGGAAATTCTCGGTCGCCGACATTGGCACGATCTTGGGGTGCCCCTTGCCGTCAAGTTCGGGCACATCCTTGCGCGCCGCCCAGGACGCCGGTCCCACGCCGTCCGCCAGACCGTCGCCCGCCGGATCCCACGGGAACCCCCCGGATTCGTGGCTACGCGTCAACTTGCCGTCGATATCGTCGCGTTCCGGGTTCTGCCCCGAGGGCACCGTCACCTCGCCCCGGCCATGCGGCAGGATGAAAGTCTTGTCGGCAGGGTTCGGAAAGACACCGCCCGCATCGGCCTGAGTGCCGTCCTCATCCAGAAGCGGATAGCCCTCGCGCTGGTTTTCCCGCTGGATCCAGATCACAAGCGCCACGAAGAAGAAGAAGAACAGCCAGAGCGCGATGCTGGCCACGTCCAGATTTCCTACGATATAGTCTTCGGTCATGGGTCGTCCCTCCTTTTGGGGCCTTGGTCATGTAGGGAAATCGGCAAGGCCCAGCCCTGTCGGTTTCTTTTTCGATTGCGGTTGGATGCGGGCGCGGGTGACCAGCGGGCCAAGGGCCACGAGGGTCACGAACAAAAGCCCGATCTCGGTGTGGTACACCACGGAATAACCCGTGGCCGGATCGTTGAGCGCGGGGCCCCAGGCGCCGGTCACGACGATCGAGTTCACCCCGTCGCGCAGCGCGCCGCCGATCAGGGTCGACACCCCCGCCGCTGTTGCCTGCGCGGCACCCCAGGCACCCAGCGCCAGACCTTTGCCCGCCAGGCCGGTGTCCGGCATCGTCATCGCCGCGGTCAGCGTCGACACTGCAAAAAGCCCGCCGCCAAAGCCGATCAGCCCGGCCCCGACAAAGAACAAGGTTTCCGATCCCATCGGGCTGGCGAAGATCACCGCGCTGAACGCGGCCAGCCCTGCCAGCAATCCGCGCGCCGCCATGCGGTAGGGGTTGATACCCCCCGCCAGCCAGCGCGCCGCCAGCGCAAAGCCCACCAGCGCGCCCGCGGCCCATGTGGCCGTCAACAGCGTTGTCGCCGAAACGCTCAGCCCTAGGATCTCGCCGCCATAAGGCTCCAGCAGCACGTCCTGCATGTTGAAGGCCATCGTGCCCAGGAACACCACCGCCAGCAGCCGCCCGGCCATGCCGCCCGCCATCAGATCGCGCCAGGCGTCCTGGAAGGTCGGCTGAGGCGCGGCGCGTTCCTCGGCGCTCATGGGACGGACGCGCTCTTGTTTCCAAAGCGCGATCACGTTCAGAACGACCGTCGCCACCGCCGTCCCCTGCACCACCTTGATCAGCAAAAGCCCGCTGAAATCGCGCAGCAGCCAGCCGATCACGATCGCCGAAAGGCCCATCCCGATCAGGAACATCACGTAAAGCAGCGCGACGACCCGGGGCCGCGTTTCCTCGGTCGCGCGGTCGGCGGCCAGCGCCAGACCGGCGGTCTGGGTCATGTGCATCCCGAGCCCGGTCATGACAAAGGCCAGCCCCGCCAGCACCTCGCCCGCGAAGGGCACGTCGTGCACCACGTCGCCGCCCAGCACCAGCAGGCACGACGGCATGATCGCCAGCCCGCCCATCTGCCAGAGCGTGCCAAACCAAAGGTAGGGAATGCGCTTCCAGCCGATGGCGCTGCGGTAATTGTCGGACTTGAAGCCCAGAAGCGCCCGGAACGGCGCGATCAGCACCGGCAGCGCCACCATGATCGCCACCAGCACCGCCGGCACAGAAAGCTCGACGATCATCACCCGGTTCAGCGTGCCCAACAGCATGACGCCCGCCATGCCCACCGACACCTGAAAGAGCGCCAGCCGCAGCAATTGCCCCAACGGCAAACCCTCAGACGCCGCGTCCGAGAAGGGCAGCATCCGCGCGCCCAGTTGCCTGATATGGGACTGACGCAGGATCATCCCCGGAACTCCAGCGCGTGGCTGATGTAAAAGCCGCTGGCGACGCGCCCCAGGTCGCTCAGCTGGCCGATGTCCGCCACATGGCGCTGCAAAGCAGCCGGCGCATGCGGGATCATCACCGGCGACCGGTCGGCGCGCGGGAACATCTTGCCCGCGTACCACATCGCCATCAGAAGCCGCGTGCGCGGCGCGACCGTAAAGACGACGCTGCCGCTGGTCCGCTCGGCAAACGCGCCCAGCGCCGCACGGATATCGTCGGCGCGGTAATAGATCAGGCTGTCCATCGCAAAGACATGGTCGAAACTGCCCAGATGCGCCGACAGCATGTCGCCCTCGGCAAAGGTCACCCTCGGCCGCAGCGCCTCTGGCAGGCGGTCCTCGGCGATGCGCACCAGCGCCGGCGAGATATCCGCCGCCACCACCTCGGCCCCGCGCCGTGCAAGCTCGATCGTCGCCACACCGGGCCCGCACCCGGCATCCAGCACCCGCATCCCCGTCAGATCGGCGGGCAGCGCCTCCAGCATCCGCGCGCGCATCCGGTCGCGGCCGGCGCGCACAGTCGCGCGAATGCGCGATACCGGCGCGTCCGAGGTCAGACGCTCCCAGACCTTGGTGGCGCTGCGGTCGAAATAATCCTCGACCCGGTTTCTGGTGGCGTCATAGCTCACGTCAGTCGAACCCCAGCAATTCAAAGATCTCGCGGTCAGGCAGCGGCGCGGGCGCCAGGGCGTCCGTGCTGTTCCACAGCGCCTCGGCCAACCGGACGTATTCCTTGCGCGCCTCGACGATGTCCTGCTCGTCGGGCATCTCGAAGAGCGTCTTCTTCTTCAGCCGCGAGCGCCGGATCGCGTCGTAATCGGGCATATGTGCAATCCGCTTGAATCCGACGGTGTCGCAGAACCGGTCCACCTCGTCGGTGGCCTTCGACCGGTTGGCGATGCAGCCCGCCAGCCGCACCTTGTAGTTTGCCGACTTGGCCTGCACGGCGGCGATGATCCGGTTCATCGCATAGATGCTGTCGAAATCGTTAGCGGTGACGATCACCGCCTTGTCCGCATGCTGCAAAGGCGCCGCGAACCCGCCGCAGACCACGTCGCCCAGCACGTCGAAGATCACCACGTCGGTGTCCTCCAGCAGATGATGCTGCTTCAAGAGCTTCACCGTCTGACCCACCACATAGCCGCCGCAGCCCGTTCCGGCGGGCGGCCCGCCCGCCTCGATGCATTGCACACCGTTCCAGCCTTCGGTCACGAAATCCTCGGGGCGTAGCTCCTCGGCGTGGAAATCGACCTCCTTCAGAATGTCGATCACGGTGGGCTGCAACTGGCCTGTCAGGGTAAAGGTGCTGTCGTGCTTGGGGTCGCAGCCGATCTGCAGAACCCGCTTGCCAAGCTTGGAAAACGCCGCCGACAGGTTCGAGCTGGTGGTCGATTTGCCGATCCCGCCCTTGCCGTAGACCGAAAACACCTTGGCCCCCTCGATCTTCATCGAGGCGTCCTGATGCACCTGCACCGATCCTTCGCCATCCTGACCTTTCAGCACCGGCGGCGCCCCCAGCCCGCGTGCCTCCAGACCGGCGGCCTCGCGCATGTTGGCGCGGGCGGCGGGCGGCAGCTTGGTATCCAGTGGGCTCATGAAATCCTCCAATCGACAGGCGCGGATCGCCCCTGTTTCACTGATCCGTAAATATCCCGGGGGGTGCGGGGGGCTGGCCCCCCGCTCCGGCAAAAGTCATATGCGCAACACCCGGTCATTCCGCCGCAATCCCCTCGACCCGGTCTTCCAGCGCGTCCGCGGCGTCCTGCAGGGCCGCCAGCGTGGCGGCGTCGGGCTGCCAGTAATTGCGGTCATGCGCCTCGAGCAGACGGTTCGCCATCCGGCTCGACGCAGTGGGGTTCAGCGCGGCCAGCCGGTCGCGCATCTCGGCATCCAGCACGAAAGTTTCCGAGATCCGCTGATAGACCCAGGGATCCACCTTCCCGGTGGTCGCCGACCATCCCATCGTGTTGGTCACCTGCGCCTCGATCTGGCGGACGCCCTCGGCCCCGTGTTTAAGCATCCCCTCGAACCACTTGGGGTTCAGCGACCGCGACCGCGTCTCCAGCGCCACCTGATCCGCCAGACTGCGCATCTTGCCCGCCCCGCGTGTGGTATCGCTGATATAGATCGCCGCCTCGTCACCACCGCGCGCACGCTTCACCGCGCGCGAAATGCCCCCGAGCGTGTCGAAGTAGTGATCGACCGTCGTCACCCCCAGCTCGACCGACTCGAGGTTCTGATAGGCCACATCGACGGTCTTCAGCTGCGTCTGCAACAGCGCCGCATTGGCGCTGGCCTTGCCGTTCACGCCGTAAGCAAAGCTCTTGCGCGCCTCATAGGCGTCGGCCAGCTCGTCCTCTTCGCCAAAGGCCGAGGAATCGACCAGCGCGTTCACGTTCGACCCATAGGCCCCTTCGGCATTGGAAAAGACCCGCAGCGCGGCGGTGGCCATGTCGCAGCCATGCTCTTCGACATAGGCCAGCGCATGAGCGCGGATAAAGTTCATCTCGGCCGGCTCGTCCGCCTCGGCCGCCTTCAGCGCGGCCTCAGCCAGCATCCGGGTCTGCAGGGGCAAAAGATCGCGGAAGATCCCCGACAAGGTCATCACCACGTCGATCCGCGGCCGGCCCAGCTCCTCCAGCGGCACCAGATCGGCACCCGAGATGCGCCCGAAACTGTCGAACCGCGGTTTCGCCCCGATCAGCGCCAGCGCCTGCGCCAACGGCGCGCCGTCGCTCTTGATATTGTCCGATCCCCACAGCACCAGCGCCACGGTGCGCGGCAGGCTTGCATGGGTCTCCAGCAACAGCTGCGCCTGGCGCGCGCCGTCGCGGCAGGCAAACTCGGTCGGCATGCGGAACGGATCGAACGCATGGATGTTGCGCCCGGTGGGCAGCACATCCGTGGACCGGATCAGATCGCCCCCCGCCACCGGCGCGATGTAACGCCCCGACAGCGCCCGCATCAGCGCGGGGATCTCGTGATCTTCCTGCAAAAGCCGGTCGACCCGCGCCTTCGTCTCGTCATCCGCACCCTCGATCAGCCCCAGATACTCGGCCCGCGCCGCATCCGAGAACCCCTGACCCAGCACATGCAGCCCGTCCGGGATCAGCGACTCCTCGGTCTCCAGCAGCTTCAGCCAAAGCGTATCGGGATCGCGTCCATCCAGATCGACCGCCTCGGCCTGCTCGGCGATCAGCGCGGCCAGCTCCGGCCGGTCGGGATCGTCGCCGTTGCCCTCGCGCCAGCGGGTCAGACTGTCCTTGAGCTCGGCCAACCCCTTGTAGAGCCCCGACTGTGCCAGCGGCGGCGTCAGATGGGTGACTGTCACGGCGCCAGACCGGCGCTTGGCCAACGACGCCTCGGACGGGTTGTTCGAGGCATAAAGATAGACGTTCGGCATCTCGCCGATCAGCCGGTCGGGCCAGTCGGTCGCGCCCAGCCCGGCCTGCTTGCCCGGCATGAATTCCAGCGCGCCATGCATCCCGAAATGCAGGATCACATCGGCCTCGAACTGATGTTTCAGCCACAGATAGAACGTCGCGAAGGCATGGGTCGGCGCAAAGCCGCGCTCGAACAGCAGACGCATCGGATCGCCTTCGTAACCGAAGGCCGGCTGCAGCCCGACAAAGACCTTGCCCAACTGCCGGCCAAGCACGAACACGCCGCGCCCGTCCGATTGCACGCGCCCCGGGGCCGGACCCCAGACCGCCTCGATGGCCTTGAGCGACGGGGTGGTGCGCACGATGGTTTCGGCATCCACATGGGCGGCGACATTCGCCTCTTGCCCGTATTGCCGCGCGTTGCCGCCCAGCACCGCCTCGCGCAATGCCTCGACACTGTCGGGCAGCTCGACATCATAACCCTGCGCCTGCATCGCCTGCAAAGTGTTCCAGAGGCTTTCGAAGACGCTCAGATAGGCCGCCGTTCCGGCCGCGCCTGCGTTGGGCGGAAAGCCGAACAGCACGATGCCGACGTTTTTGTCCGCGTTTTGCTTGCGCCGCAGGCTGGCCAGACGCACGACCTTCTCGGCCAGGCTGTCGACCCGCTCGTGGCAGGGCACCATCTCCTTGGTGTCCTCGCCCAGCGCGCACATATGCGCGCAGCCCTGACAGCCGCCCGCATCCAGACGTCCGCCGAAAACCGTCGGGTTGGTGGCCCCGTCCAGCTCGGGCAATGCGATCAGCATGGTGGTCTCGATCGGACCCAGCCCCTGCGGGCTGCGCGCCCACTGGCCCAGCGACTGAAATTCAAGCGGGTGCGCCGCGACATACGGAATGTCGAGCGCCTTGAGCGTCTTGATCGCGGCGGCGTTGTCGTTGTACGCGGGTCCCCCCACAAGGCTGAACCCGGTCAGCGACACCAGCGCGTCGATCTTCGGCCCGTGTTCATCGCGGAAATAGGCGTCCACCGCGGGCCGCGCATCCAGCCCTCCGGCAAAAGCGGGCAGCACCCGCAGCCCCCGCGCCTCGAGCGCGCGGATGACACCGTCGTAATGCGCAGTGTCCGACGAGAGCACATAGGACCGCATCATCACCAGACCCACCGTGGCAACGCAATCCGCCCGCTGCGGCAGATCGGCGACATCCGTGGTGATGCGCCCCGGCAGGTCGGGGTGGTAAAGCCCGGTGTCGGGATATTCCAGCGGCAGCGGCGCCTCGGCGCCCAGCCACTCGGCCCGGCCCTTGGCATATCTGCTCAGCAGGTAGCGCACCATCGCCTCGATATTGTCGTCCGACCCGCCCAGCCAGTATTGCATGACCAGAAACCAGCTGCGCAGATCCTGCGCCTTGCCCGGGATCAGCCGCAGCATCTTCGGCAGGCGGCGCAGCTGCGCCATTTTCTTGGCGCCGGATTCCGTCGACGGCTTGGACGAGCCGCGCAGCCGCTTCATCAGCTTCATCATGCCAGAGGCGGGCGCCTGCATGTCGAGCTTGCCCAGCTTTGTCAGCTTGACGATCTCGGCATCGGCGATCACGCCGATCAGCCCGTCGACCCGGTCGCGCACAGCCTTCAGATCGTCGAGGATCGGCGTGATGTGTTCTTCCAGAAAGAGCAGGTTCGCGACGATCATGTCCGCACCGGCGATGGCCTGTCGGGCCTCGGCCAGCGCCTCGGGCGTCTCGCCCCAGGTGGCGGCGGCATGAACCGTGATGCTCAGCCCCGGAAACTCCCGCGCCAGCCGCGCCGAGGCCCGCGCCACCGGGCCCGCCGCATGGCTGTCCAGCGTGATGATGGCGATGTTGTACGCCCGGATATCGCCGAAGCTATCGCGCATAATGGGCCTTCGCCTCGTAAAGCGTATCGACGCTGATCTCGGCGACCCCGCGCTCGGCCGCGAACGTCTCGGTGTTGCGCCGCGCCTTGCCGCGCACGAAGAACGGGATCTTCTTCAACTCCTTCTCGGCGGCCGGAAGCCAGATCACCTCGATCGACGAAGCGCCCTCTTCCTGCTTCTTCTTGGCGGAAATACTCCGGGGGGGCGCCGCAGGCGCGGGGGGCTGGCCCCCCTCCTCGGCCCGGGGCCGGGCGGCGCCGCCGTGATGGCTCGCCCCGGCCTCGTCGTGAAATTCGAAATCCTCGCGGAACATGGTCAGAAGATGCTCTTCCAGCCCCATGACCAGTGGATGCACCCAGGTGTCGAAGATGACGTTCGCGCCCTCGATCCCCATCTGCGGGCTGTAGCGCGCGGGGAAATCCTGCACATGCACCGGGGCCGAGATCACGGCGCAGGGGATACCCAGCCGCTTGCCGATGTGCCGCTCCATCTGGGTGCCGAGAATCAGTTCCGGCGCCAGCTCTTCGATCCGGCGCTCGACTTCCAGGTAATCGTCGGTGACCAGCGGCTCGACGCCGAAATCCCGCGCGACCGCGCGGATGTTGCGGGCCTGCTCGCGGTTGTAGCAGCCCAGGCCCACCACCTCGAACCCCATCTCGTCGCGCGCGATGCGGGCGCAGGCGGCGACATGCGTGCCGTCGCCAAAGAGGAAAACCCGCTTGCCGGTCAGATAGGTGCTGTCGACGCTGGCCGAGTACCAGGGCAACCGCAGGCGGCTGTCGTCCAGCTTTGGCGCGACACCAGCCAGCTGCGCCACCTCGGCGACGAAGTCGCGGGTTGCGCCGACGCCGATGGGGACGGTCTTTGTGAACAGCTGGCCCAGTTCCCGCTCCATCCAGCGGGCGGCGGTTTCGGCGGTTTCGGGATACATCAGAACGTTGAAATGCGCCTGGCCCAGCCGGGCGATATCCGACGGGCTGGCGGTCATCGGGGCGACCACGTTGACCTCGATCCCCATCTCCATCAGCAGGCCGGTGAGCTCGGTGATGTCGTCGCGGTGCCGGAAGCCGAGGCCGGTGGGGCCGATCAGGTTGGCGGTCACGCGTTCGGTGCGCGGCATCGGCTTAGCCAGCGCCTTGACGATCTGATAGAACGTCTCGTCCGCGCCGAAGTTTTCCTTGCGCTGATAGCTGGGCAGCTCCAGCGGGATGACCGGCACCGGCAGGCCGAGGGTTTCGGACATGCCGCCGGGATCGTCCTGGATCAGCTCGGCGGTGCACGAGGCCCCGACGATGATCGCCTCGGGCCGGAAGCGATCGTAGGCGGCCAAGCAGGCGTCCTTGAAAAGATGCGCCGTGTCACTGCCCAGATCGCGGGCCTGGAAGGTGGTGTAGGTCACCGGCGGGCGGTGGTTGCGCCGCTCGATCATCGTGAAGAGCAGATCGGCATAGGTGTCGCCCTGCGGCGCGTGCAGCACGTAATGCAGACCGGTCATTCCGGTGGCGACGCGCATGGCGCCGACATGGGGCGGGCCCTCGTATGTCCAGACCGTCAGCTTCATGGCCGGCGCCGGAGCGGGGGTTTCACACCCCCGCACCCCCGTGGAGTATTTCCGCCAAGAAGAAGCATCATTCCGCGGCCTCCGGATGGAGGATCCGTCTGCGGCGCAGCGGGCGCGAGAAGAGACCGGCGAGATCGCCCGCCTGTTCGTAGAAATGGACCGGGGTGAAGACCAGTTCGATGGCCCATTTGGTGGTCAGTCCTTCGGCCTCGAGCGGGTTGGCGAGGCCGAGGCCGCAGATCGTAAGATCGGGACGCGCGGCGCGGCAACGGTCGAGCTGCTTATCGACGTCCTGGCCTTCGGCCAGCGTGGGGCCCTGATCCAGCATCGTCAGATCCGGCGTCATGACTGCGCGGTGGATGAAGGGCGCGCCTACCTCGATGGCGGTCATGCCGCATTCGCGGGTCAGGAAGCGCGCCAGCGGGATTTCCAGCTGGCTGTCGGGGAAGAAGAAGACCGACTTGTCGCGCAGCGCCTCGGCGGCCTGCGAGATCGCCTTGCGGGCGCGGGCGCGCGGCGCGGCGGTGACCTGATCGAAAAGCGCCTCGCTGACGCCGAATTCCGTGGCGATGGCGCGCAGCCAGGCCGTGGTGCCCTCTTCGCCGAAGGGGAAGGGGGCGGCGATGTGCTGCGCGCCCCGGCGCTGCAGCGCCTCGTGCGTGTCGGTCAGGAAAGGCTGCGTCAGGGCGTATTGCGTGTTCGACCCGATGCCGTATTCGGCATCGACGCTTTGCGCCGGCAGCACGCGGATCGGCCCCACGCCCATCGCCTCGAGCAGGCCGATGGCCTGTTCCTCGACCACGTCGGGCAGCGCGCCGACCAGCAGCAGTTCGCGCGCCTCGGTCTGGGGCAGGACCGGCACCATCGCCGCAAGGCAGGCATCTTCGCCCTGGGTGAACGTCGTCTCGATCCCCGAGCCGGAGTAGTTCAGCACCCGGACCCGCGGCGCGAATTGCGCGCTCATCCGTTCGGCGGCCTTGGCGAGGTCCAGCTTGATGACCTCAGACGGGCAGGAGCCCACGAGAAAAAGCTGCCGGATGTCCGGGCGGCGGGTGAGAAGCTCTGTCACCACGCGGTCGAGCTCGGTCTGGGCATCGGCCAGCCCGGCGAGATCGGTTTCCTCTAGCACGGCGGTGGCGAAGCGCGGTTCGGCGAAGATCATCACGCCGGCGGCGGATTGCAGAAGATGCGCACAGGTGCGCGAGCCGACCACCAGGAAGAACGCATCCTGCATCTTGCGATGCAGCCAGATGATGCCGGTCAGGCCGCAGAACACCTCGTGCTGGCCGCGCTCTTTCAGGACCGGGGCGTTGGCGCAGCCCTGCGCGGTCGGAGGCGTGAAACGGTCGTTCATGCCACCGCCCCCTGCTGGAGCCGCGCCATGCGCAGTTTCCACAGGAATTGCCCGGCGTTGAAGACGTAGGCCGCGTAGGCCGCCAGCGCGAGCCCCATTTCGCCCACGGGCGACAGCGCATGGGTCCAGAGCGCCCAGACATAAGCGGTGTGAAGGGCGATCACGCCGAATGAGAACACGTCTTCCCAGAAGAAGGCGGGCGCAAAGAGATACTGGCCAAAGACGACCTTTTCCCAGATCGCGCCGGTGATCATGATGACGTAGAGAAAGCCGGTCTTCACAAGGATCGACAGCGTCGCCGCCTCATATCCGGCGCCCGTGGCCAGGTAGCGAACGACCAGTATAAGCGAGACGAGGAACGCGACGAACTGCAGCGGCGCCAGAATGCCCTGGATCAGGGTCCAGACGGTGCTGTCCCTGCGGGCGCGCTCTTCTGGCGTATAGAGCAAAACCCCCTGCGGGGCTTCGTGCGGCATGTCGGTCATGTGTGATTCCGTACTGACAGTACCGGCGAGCGTAACGCTCCGTCCGCAAAAGTGTCAATTAAAACTTACACCGTAGAATCTGACACTTTCGCCTGTGTCAATGTTTGCTGACATGACACCTGTCTTTTTAAATTATCTGATTTACAAGAGATTTTCCGCCTTATGGCCAACAGGTTGGAACCGTGTTCGAACCCAGTGTCAATTCCTTTTGACATTTTCGACCTCGTCAAAGACAATGAGGCGTGTCTTTACGCGCGGGTCTCTCGCTTGGAGAGCCTTGCCGCGAAGACGCGAGGGTTTGACATGGCAAACGACAATAGCAGCGACGATCGTGCGCTAGAAGCCGATGTGCGTCCTGACGTTTCGGCATTGGCGTCGGCCGTGATTTCGGTCCTGAGCGAAAAGGCCGACGAAGGCGCGAGCACCATACGTGCCAGCGTCGTGCACAAGCTGGTCGAATCCTCTCTGCGCGACGGCGCCTTCAATGCGGACATGCTGCTGCACGATCTCAAGGACAACCGGCTTTGCGCCAATCAGATCGTCGATATCTATATCCCGCAGGCCGCGCGTGTGCTGGGCGACATGTGGTGCGACGACATCATCAGCTTTGCCAAGGTCACCATCGCGACCGCGCGCCTGCAGGGGCTTCTGACGCTGCTGGCCCCGCCCTGGGCGGCCAAGCTTTCCGAAGACGGCGACGACATCAACGTGCTGATGGTGCTTCAGGCCGGCGACACGCACACCCTGGGGCCGCATGTGGCCACCGCTCAGCTGCGCCGTCTGGGCGCGTCGGTGCGGATTCTCTTTGGTCCGGACATCCGGTCCCTTCTTGCCTCTATGGCCGATGAGCCATACGATCTGGTCATGTTTTCCTGCTCGCGGACCGATGCGCTTGAAACCATCGCCAAGATGGTACAAGGGATCAAAACCGGATTGGACGCGCCGCCCCCGCTTGCGCTGGGCGGGCTCGTTCTCGATCTTGCGGACCGCGTAAAGGAGAAGACCGGCGTCGACCTGGTGACGGATGACGTGAAGGTGGCTTTCAAGCTCTGTGACAAGAAGAGACATAAGAAAAAGTCAGTGGTCCGGTAGATGAACAGCACCGGATCCAGCTTCTGGAGCAACGGCTCCGTTCCCCTGATAGAACCGGAAATCCTTTCGAGCATCATTTCCGCGGCGTCGGATATCGCTCTGGTGATTTCCCAAAACGGCGTGATCCTGTCGGTTCTGCTGAACAAGAACGACACATCCTTCGGTAAGCTGGATCATTGGGAAGGCCGGTCGATCCACGAATTCCTGACCACCGAGAGCATCCCGAAATTCGACGCCATGCACGCCAGGTTCCTCAAGGGCATGGACCCTGCCAGGAGCGTCGAGCTGAACCATTCCGACAATGCGGTCTGGGAATTCCCGATCCGCTACAGCTTTCATCCTTTCGGATCCGAAGGGTCGATCCTGATGCTGGGGCGTGATCTGCGCCCCATCGCCGAGACCCAGCAGCAACTGGTGCAGGCGCAGATGTCGCTGGAGCAGGGCTATGAAGCACGGCGCGAATTCGATGCGCGCTATCGGCTGCTGCTGCGCACGGTGCGCGACCCGATCGTCTTCGTGTCGGTCGGCGACGGGCGGATCAAGGACCTCAACGAACCGGCGGCGAGCCTGCTGGGCTCGACCCGCGAGGATCTGATCGAATCGTCCTTCGCGCAAGAGTTCCGCGACCGCCGGCGCGAGGAATTCGTCGAAGGGCTGATCAACACGTCGATCTCGGAAACCACCGCCGGGCTGGAGGTGCAGACCAAGCGCAACCGGCAGCGCGCCGTCATCACGCCCAACGTGTTCCGCGCCGCGGGCGAACGCATTCTCATCTGCCGTCTGAACCTGCTGACCGACACCGCCGCCCAACACGACGATCTCAGCGTCAACCTGGGTGTTCTGTTCAAGAGGGGCTCTGACGCGATGGTCTTTACCTCGATCACCGGCGTCATCCAGACCTGCAACGACAGCTTCCTCGATCTGGTGGATGCCGCGCATCTGGTGGATGTGAAGGGGCGCAACCTGTCGGAATACCTCGGCCGGGGTCAGATCGACATGTCGGTGCTGATCGAAAACGCCCGCCGTGCCGGGCATATGCGGATGTATTCGACCAAGGTGATGAACGATTTCGGCGCCAAGACCGCGGTGGAATTGTCGGTGACCTATCTCAACGACCGCAGCGAACCCGAGCTTGGTTTCGTCATCCGCGACGCCAGCCGGGTCGATGCGATCCGCAAGCAGCCGATTCAGACGTCCGAGGAATCCAGCCGCAACGTGATGGAACTGGTCGGGTCGGCCTCGCTGAAAGAGATCGTGTCGGAAACCACCGACGTGGTCGAAAAGATGTGCATCGAGACCGCCGTCAACCTGACCCGCAACAACCGGGTGGCTGCGGCCGAAATGCTGGGCCTCTCGCGGCAGAGCCTTTACGTCAAACTGCGCAAATACGGCCTGCTCAGCCGCGATTCCGAAGACGGGTCATAGGGCGCGGCCAACGCCGCCCTCCCGTGCGTGACGCTTGCGCCGACTCGAATTGTCGTGTCTAGTTGACACATGAGTGTCAGCATAAGTTTACAATCACGCCGCTATCCCGAACCCGCAGCGATGCTCCGCCTGATCAAGCCGGTCACGTGGTTCCCGCCGATGTGGGCCTATCTCTGCGGAATGGTGTCGTCGGGCGCGTCTTTCGCCGATCACTGGGCGTTGGCGGTTCTGGGCGTGATCCTGGCCGGCCCCATCGTCTGCGGCATGAGCCAGGCGGCGAACGACTGGTGCGACCGCCATGTGGACGCCATCAACGAACCCGACCGCCCGATCCCCTCTGGGCGCATCCCGGGGCGCTGGGGGCTCTGGATCGCCTTGGCGATGTCGGGTCTGTCGCTGATTGTGGGATCCTCTCTCGGGACCTGGGGCTTTACCGCCACCTGTTTCGGCGTTCTGGCCGCCTGGGCCTATTCCGCCGAACCGGTGCGCCTGAAGCGGTCGGGATGGTGGGGGCCGGGGCTCGTCGGGCTCAGCTATGAGACCCTGCCGTGGTTCACCGGCGCCGCCGTTCTGGCACAGGCGCTGCCGGACATGCGGATCGTTCTGGTTGCGGTGCTGTACGGGATCGGCGCGCACGGGATCATGACGCTCAACGATTTCAAGGCGCTGGAGGGCGACCGCCAGATGGGCGTGAACTCGCTGCCCGTCACGATGGGACCCGACCGCGCGGCGCGGGTCGCCTGCGCGGTAATGGCCGTGCCGCAGATCGCCGTGGTTCTGGCGCTGGCCAGCTGGTCGCTGCCCTATCATGCCGCGGCGATTCTGGTGCTGCTGCTGGGCCAGGGCTGGGCCATGTCGGTCATGCTGCGCGACCCGCGCGCCAAGGCGCCGTGGTACAACGGCACCGGGGTGCTGATGTATATCTCGGGCATGATGATCGCCGCATTCGCATTGCGCGGATTGGGGGCGATATGACCCTCGGCTGGCTTTCAATCGTTCGTCTGGGCCTGGTGCAGATGGCGCTGGGCGCCATCGTCGTGCTGACCACCTCGACGCTGAACCGCCTGATGGTGGTCGAGCTTGCCCTGCCCGCGCTGCTGCCCGGCCTGCTGGTCGGTCTGCACTACGGCATCCAGATCACCCGGCCCAATTGGGGTTTCCTGTCCGACACCGGCGGCAATCGCACGCGCTGGATTCACCGGGGCATGGCGGTGCTGGCGCTTGGCGGCTTTCTGGCCGCCTGCGGCGTCGTTGCGCTGGAACAGAGCCGCATCTGGGGCATCGCCCTGTCGGTGCTGGCCTATGCCATGATCGGGCTCGGTGCGGGGGCGGCGGGCACGTCTGTGCTGGCGCTTCTGGCCACCGCCACCGCCCCGCACCGCCGCGCGGCCGCCGCGACCATCACGTGGCTGATGATGATCTTCGGCATTGCGATGACCGCGGGCGTCGTCGGCGCCTTCCTCGACCCATATTCGCCCGCTGTTCTCTTGCGCGTCGTCGGCATCGTCGCCTCCGGCGCCCTGGCGCTCGCCCTCGTCGCCACATGGCGGATCGAGCACGGCATCATCGCCACGCCCGAGCCCGAACCCGTCCCCTTCCGCGAAGGGCTGGCCGAGGTCTGGCGCGAACCCGCCGCGCGCGTCTTCACCATCTTCGTCTTCCTGTCGATGACCGCCTATTTCATGCAGGAACTGATCCTCGAACCCTATGCCGGGCTCGTCTTCGGCTTTTCACCCGGGGAAAGCACCCAGCTTTCCGGGATGCAGAACGGCGGTGTGTTTATCGGAATGCTGGTCGTGGGCATCGCCGCCACCGGGCTGCGCTTTGGCAGCCTGCGCAACTGGGTCGTGATAGGCTGCCTGGGCTCGGCTCTCTGCCTTGTGGCGATCGCGTCTTTGGGCGGAACAGGGTCGAAGATGGCCCTGAGCGCCGCCACCGTCAGCCTCGGTTTCTTCAACGGAGTCTTCGCGGTCGCCGCCATCGGCTCGATGATGGCGCTGGCCGGTCAGGGGCGCGAGAAACGCGAAGGCACGCGCATGGGCCTTTGGGGCGCGGCGCAGGCCATCGCCGCCGGTTTCGGCGGCCTCTTGGGCGCCGGCGCCGTTGACCTGATGCGCACCGCCCTGCCCGACGCGCCGGCCTTCGGCACGGTGTTCCTGGCCGAGGCCGCCCTCTTTCTCACCGCCGCCTACATGGCCGCCCGCATCATGGACGGCCGGCCCGCAACCAGTCCCGATCTCGTGCCAGGAGAATGAACATGTTCGATGTTGTCGTTGTGGGCGGAGGCCCTTCAGGCGCCACTGCCGCCGAGGATCTGGCGCGTTCGGGCCACCGCGTCGCGCTGATCGACCGCGAAGGCCGCATCAAGCCCTGCGGCGGCGCGATCCCGCCCCGGCTGATGCAGGATTTCCACATCACCGACGATCAGCTCGTGGCCAAGGTCAACACTGCGCGCATGATCTCGCCCACCGGGCGCACGGTCGACATCCCCATCGAGAACGGCTTTGTCGGCATGGTCGACCGCAAGGATTTCGACCCTTTCCTGCGCGACCGGTCCAAGGCCGCCGGGGCCGAGCGTTTCACCGGGACCTTCCTGCGCATCGACCGCCAGGACAAACGCCGCTGGGTCGTGTACCGCGACAAGGCCACCGGCGAGGAGGCGCGGCTCGAAACCCGGCTTGTCATCGGTGCCGACGGGGCCAAGTCCCGCGTGGCGGCGCAGGAAATTCCGGGCGGCGGCAAGACCCCGCTGGTCTTCGCCTATCACGAGATCATCGCGGCGCCCGACAAGACGGATCGCTACGATCCAATGCGCTGCGACGTGATCTACGACGGCGCGATCTCGCCCGATTTCTACGGCTGGGTGTTCCCGCACGGGTCGTCGGCCTCGGTCGGCATGGGCACCTATGTGCCCTCCGTCGACCTCAAGCAGGCCACCGCAGACCTGCGCGCCGCCTCGGGCCTCGCGGCGTGCGAGACGCTCCGCCGCGAAGGCGCGCCCATCCCGCTGAAACCCCTGCGCTTCTGGGACAATGCCCGCGACGTGGTGCTGGCCGGCGATGCTGCCGGCGTCGTCGCCCCCAGTTCGGGCGAGGGCATCTACTACGCCATGGTCGGCGGACGCGCCGCCGCCTCCGCCTGCGCCGCAACGCTGGCCAGCGGGCGGATCACCGATCTGGCCCTGGCCCGCCGCCTTTTCATGCGCGAACATAAAACGGTCTTCCGCGTGCTCGGCCAGATGCAGGACGCCTATTACAAATCCGACAGCCGCCGCGAACGCTTCGTCAGCCTGTGCCACGATATCGACGTGCAGCGCCTGACGTTCGAGGCCTATATGAACAAGAAACTGGTCAAGGCCCGCCCGATGGCCCATATCCGCATCGGCATCAAGAACCTCGGCCACCTGACCGGCCTTGTACGCGAGACTTACGTATGACCATCCTCATCCCCGCCTGGATCGACGGCACACTGACCCCGGTGGAAAAGCTCGAGGCGCACCAGCGCGGGCTGAAACACAAGGCCGTGTCAGTCTTCGTCACCCGCGGTGACAAGGTCCTGATCCAACAGCGCGCGCTGGGCAAATACCATACCCCGGGCCTCTGGGCGAACACCTGCTGCACCCATCCCGAATGGGACGAATCCAGCCTCGACTGCGCCAACCGCCGGCTCGACGAGGAACTGGGCATCGCCGGGCTCAGCCCCGACTACCGCGACCGCGTGGAATACCGTGCCGACGTGGGCGGCGGGCTGATCGAACACGAGGTCGTCGACATCTTCGTCGCCGAGGCCGCGAAAAACCTGCAGATCGCCCCCGACCCTGACGAAGTCATGGCGACCGAATGGATCGCCTACCCGGCGCTGCTGCAACGCGTCAAGGACAGCCCGTCGGACTTCACCCCCTGGCTGCGCATCTATCTCGACACCTACGCCCAGCGCATCTTCGGCGACACCCTGCTCGCCCGCGCCTGATCTTCACTGATCCAGAAATATCCCGGGGGTTTGGGGGCAGCGCCCCCAAAGGCCGCGTGCCTTGAACGCAAAACCAAAAGCGCGCGCCATAGGCGCGCACCTTCGGATCTCGACGACGGATCAAGGCCGGAACTGAACCACCTTCCGCTCCAGCCCCAACGTCTGGCGTACGGTATCGGCGATATCGAGCCGGGTCAGACCCGCATCCGCATACATGTCGTCGGGGCTCGCCTGTTCGATGAACCGGTCCGGCAGGGTCATGGTCCGGATGCACAGGCCCATGTCCAGCGCGCCCTGCGCGGCCAGCTCGTGCAGCACCATCGCCCCGAACCCGCCGCGCGCGCCCTGTTCCACGGTGATCAGCGCCTTGTGACGGCGCGCCAACCGCAGGATCAAGTCCGTATCGAGCGGCTTGGCAAAGCGCGCATCGGCAATGGTCACAGACACGCCCTCCGCCTCCAGCATCCCCGCCGCGGCCTTGCATTCGTCCAGATGCGCGCCCAGCGACAGGATCGCCACGTCCGACCCCTCCTGCAGCACACGTCCCTTGCCGATCTCGAGAACCTCGCCCCGCTCCGGCAGCGCCACACCGGTGCCGCTTCCGCGCGGATAGCGGAACGCGATGGGCCCGCTGTCATGCGCGGCGGCGGTGGCGACCATATGCACCAGCTCGGCCTCGTCCGACGCGGCCATGACGGTAAAGCCCGGCAGGTTGCACAGATAGGCCAGGTCGAACGCCCCCGCATGGGTCGCGCCATCGGCCCCCACCAGCCCCGCACGGTCGATGGCGAAGCGCACCGGCAGTCCCTGAAGGGCCACGTCGTGCACCACCTGGTCGTACCCGCGCTGCAGGAAGGTCGAATAGATCGCGCAGAAGGGCTTGAGCCCGCTGGCGGCCATCCCGGCGGCAAAGGTCACCCCGTGCTGTTCTGCAATGCCAACGTCGAAGACGCGGGCAGGGAACCTGTCGGCCAGAATGTTCACACCGGTGCCCGACGGCATCGCGGCGGTCACCGCCATGATCGACGGATCGCGCGCCGCCTCGTCCGTCAGCGCCTGCCCGAATACCGATGTATAGCTGGGTGCATTGGGCTTGGATTTGGCTTGTTGCCCTGTAACAGGGTCGAATTTCGCCACGCCGTGCCCTCGGTCCGAGCTGTTCTCGGCCGGCGCAAATCCCTTGCCCTTGACCGTGCAGACGTGGATCAGAACCGGGCCCGTCGCCCGCGCACGTGCCGCGCGCAAAACCGGCAAGAGCTGGCCCATGTCGTGCCCGTTGATCGGGCCGATATATTCGAAACCGAGCTCTTCGAACAGCGTCCCCGACCCCTGAATAGCCCCCGTCACCAGCTGACGCGCGCGCTTGGCCCCATCGCGCATCGGCTGCGGCAGCGCCGCCTCAAAACCCTCGGCCAGGCTCTTCATCTTGGCCAGCGGCTCGTTGGCGTAAAGCCGCGACAGGTAGGTGCTCATCGCGCCGACTGGCGGGGCGATGCTCATCTCGTTGTCGTTCAGGATCACGAAGAGGCGCCGCCCCTCGTGACCGGCGTTGTTCAGCGCCTCGTAGGCCATTCCAGCGCTGATCGAACCGTCGCCGATCACGGCGATGGCGTCGCCCGTCGGCTGACCCATGTCGCGGCCAACGGCAAAGCCCAGCGCGGCGGAAATCGAGGTCGAGCTATGCGCCGCCCCGAACGGATCGAATTGCGACTCGGATCGCTTGGTGAACCCGCTAAGTCCCCCCTTTTGCCGCAAGGTGCGGATGCGGTCGCGCCGTCCGGTCAGGATCTTGTGCGGATAGCATTGATGGCCCACATCCCAGATCAGCTTGTCCATCGGCGTGTTGAACACCGCGTGGATCGCGACGCTCAGCTCGACGACGCCCAGGGACGATCCCAAATGGCCGCCGGTCTCGGACACCGCCGAAATCACCTCGGATCGCAGCTCGTCGGCGACGCGGGCCAGCGTGCGGTCGTCCATTTGCCGAAGGTCGGCAGGGCCGGCCACGCGGTCCAGATGGGGTGTGTCGGGATGCGTCATGTCAATTCCTCCCCCCAGAGGGTAAAAAGGCGTCACGTTCGCACGGGGGGTGCCTGAACGTGACGCCAGTTTCCTGTAGCCAACAGGAAGGGAACCGGGGTGTTGTGACCCCGACATCCGGACCGTTCATGGGAAATGCACGGGCCCGAATCTGGCGATACCCGGGGCGGGACATGGGCCCCGCCCCGGGCCGTCATTCGTAAACGGGCGCGCCGGTTGTGGCCAGTTCCGGCCAGTCGGCGATCACGTTGGTGCCCTGCAGCGGCTGCTGATAGCCCTTGTGGCAGGTCTTGCACGCCGCCTTGGGCGCGTCGGCATAGACCGGACCCAGCCGTTCGGGCGGATAGGTGTCCTTGAGCGGCACGAGCCAGTCGTTGTTCAGCTCATTCACCATGGCGATGCCCAGCGATTCCGTGCCCCACTGCGGCGTCACCTGCGCCCCGTCATAGAACGCGCGGGTGTTGTGGCAGAAGACACAGTTCACCCCGAGCGAGTTGCTGACGTAGTTCATCAGGCTGAAGGTCCGCTCGGCGTTCTGCCAGGTCGGGTAGCCTTCCTCGTAGGGTTTGGTGTCGACATGCGCCTCGAGATCGTGAACCCCGATCACCTCGCCGTTCAGCAGATAGGCCTCGAGCGCGTCTGACGGCAGCGAGGTATACTGGCTCTGCGCCGTGACGCGGTTCTGGTTGGCCGACCAGCCCTCGGCGGCACGAGAGTGCACGGGGGTGATCCGGAACCAGATGTCGCTTGGCACGTTCTCGCCGCGGTGGCAGGTGTAACAGGTCACACCCACCTGCTTGTTGGCGTTCACATGCCCGTCCCAGCCCTCGTTTATGTTCTGGGTCATCTGGATCATGCTGCGCGCCACGACCTTGGTATAAAGGTCGTCCGACCCGTATTCCGCAAGGTCGACATCGCCGTGGCAATAGGCGCAGCCCTGCTCGGGCGCCACCCATTGCGTGATCGCGCCCATCACCCGGTTGAAGTTGTCCTCGGTCAGATCGCCCAGAACCTGGACGTTCTGATAGACGTCCTTGGCCAGCGGCTCTCCGCCTTCGGGGATGTAGGGCGCTTCGGTGTAAAGCGCCTCGATGGACGGGTCCGGCGTGGCCAGATCGGCCTGGAACTCGGGCACCGACATGCCGGTGCCGCGCGGGCCGGTCTGCAGGCTGTCGGTGGCGTAGGGCTGGCCAAAGCTGACCAGTGCCGCCACCACGATGACCGCCGCCCCGAGGGCCCCCACAAGGATCGCCGGGCCGTAGATGTCGGTCGGGTTATCCCTGTTCCAATTGTTGAACCATTGGGGAAGCATATCAGTTCTCCTTGCCAATGAAGGCTTCATAGGACCCGTATGCTTCGTAGCCAAAGCTGCCGTCATACATCGGAGCGAAGTGATGCTCCTGTGCCCAGATGAACCAGTTGTCCACGACCGTGCCGGTCAGCAGGATGCCGATGCCGCCCGTGATCGGGGTCAGGACCGCGAACCACCACGCCCAGCGGTGAATGCCCTCCATCGTGGCGTTGAAGCCCATGGTCCAGCGCCAGAACAGCGCCGCGCGTTCCGAGGCGGTGCCCCGGTCGACGATCTGCTCGAGCTCGCGGTCGCCGCCGTAGCGGGTGACCGCCAGGATCGTCGCCCCATGCATCGCAAAGAGCAGCACCGACCCGTAGAGGAAGACGATCGAAAGCGCGTGGAACGGGTTGTAGTAGAGGTTGCCGTACCGGATGCTGAACGCCGTGGTCCAGTCGAGATGCGGGAAGATGCCGTAGGGCACCGCCTCGGACCACGATCCCATCAGGATGGGGCGGAAGAGGCCCAGCACCAGGAACAGCCAGATCGCCGATCCGAAGGCCCAGAAGATGTGCTTGCCCAGCTTGTGCTCGGCCGCCAGCAACCAGGTCCGCGCCCACCAGGTCATCACGCTGACCAGCAAAAAGAAGCTGGCGATGATGTACCAGCCGCCGTCGTAGAGCGGCGGCATCCGCAGGCCGTATTCCGGGCTCGGCGGTTCCAGCGCCAGCCAGAACAGCTGGCGGATGAACTCGGGGATCGACCAGTTGACCTGCGCCAGCATGTTGAGCCCGATGATGTTCAGCGCCAGGATCCCGGTAAGGATCGAGATCAGCCCGGTCCAGCCCAGATAGACCGGACCCAGCTGCGCGTTGCCCAGCCACCCGATCAGGGTGGAAAAGCTTGCCTTTGTGCCGCGTTCGGCCTTGGCGTTGCCGCTGTCGTCCATGCCCCACTCGGGCGGGCCCTGGACCTGCACCTGGGTGAAGATGTTCTGATATTCAGGAAATCCGCTCATGATCACATCCCCACATTCTGGCCCCAGATGGGCAGTTCAAGCCACCAGTTCCACCATTCCGGCCAGCCCTTCGTCCAGACGGGCCCCGAGATGATGATGCAGACGGCGCTAAAGAAGACGGCGTTGATGGCCAGCAGGAACCCGACACGGTGGATGCCGAGCGTGCCGACCGAATAGCCGATGAAATCGCGAAAGAACGTGTCCTCGTGATCGGGCGTCTTCATTTCCTCGCCCTTCTCGGGGTTCGCGGCCGACAGGATCAGACCCCCATGCAGCGCCAGCGCCAGCGTGGTGGTGAAGAACAGCGTCACCGCCAGCATATGCGCCGGGTTGTAGTGGAAGTGCAGATAGGCATAGCCGGTGTTGCTGACCCAATCGAGGTGGCTGAAGATGCCATACGGAAAGCCGTGCCCCCAAGCGCCCATCAGCAGCGGGCGGAAGATCACCAGCGTCACATAGGCCAGGATCGCAAAGCTGAAGGCGAAGGGCACGTGATACCCCATACCCAGCTTGCGGCAAATCTCGACCTCGCGCAGCGCCCAGCTGATGAAGGCGGCGGTCGCGCAGATGGTGATGATCTGCCAAAGCCCCCCTTCCATCAGCGGCGCCATGCCCAGGCCATAGGACAGGTCCGGCGGCGCGATGTTGATGAGCCAAGGGTTGAATGTGCCCTGATGCGCCGCGCCCCATATGATCAGAAGCGTTCCCAACAAGGCGAAGAAGGCGGTCGTGACCCCGAAGAAGCCCACGTAAAAGGGCCCAACCCAGAAGTCGAACAGATCGCCGCCGATCAGCGTCCCTCCGCGGACGCGATATTTTTTCTCGAAGCTGAGCAAGGCCATCTTCTTGATCTCCGCGTTTGGCGGCGCGCGTCCCTGCGGACGACGACCGTCATTTCAATGTGTTCTGGTTTGCCGCGGGCAACCCGGCTTGCGCGTAAGGCTGCCCGCAGCTTTGCTCTTTGGCCATGCGGCCACGGCCCAGAGGGCGCGTGGTTACATGCCTGCGGCGGCGGCTGTTTCGAACCAGTTCACACCGTTCGAAAGAACGACCATGTGGATCATTGCTGCCAGCAGGAAAAGGAAGACACCCTGCGCCACGAACACGCGACGGGGGTCGAAGACGAGCCAGATCTTGTAGAACTTTGCCATTTTCTATGTCTCCTCAGAACCACGGACGCCAGATGAAGGTCGCAAGGTGTGCGACCACCGCAACCGCCGAGAACAGCCAAAGGCCGCTCATGTAGACGGAATGCAGCTCCTGGGCCTGCTCGTCGGTAAGACCTGTGAACGACAGGTCGGTATTATCAGCCATGAACTTTCCTCCGGAATGTACTTGCTGACGCCGCAACCCCTGCGGCTGGGTCCTTTGGGGCTCGCGCCCCGCAGGCCTGCCCGCCCGGGTTTCCCCGGGCGGGCAGTTTCGGGCTCCCGGCGGTCAGGCCGAGAAGATAAGCGGTGTGATCCGGTCGGCCTCGGCCCAGGCACGGGCCAGAGGGCCGTGCAGCATGAGCGTCTGCTTCTGGAACACGTCCAGCATCCAGCCCACCATCGCGAAGGGGATCGCGAGGGCGAAGATGATGCTGAAGTACACCGTGAACTCCATCCCGCGCTTGGCGTGGTGCCGGGGGCGCGGGTCGTTTGAGGTAAAGTCCGTCATTTTGCGGGTCCTCCCTTTGAAGTCGTCAGGGCCTGTACCGTCTCGATCACGACACGTTCGGCCCCCTGTTTCAGCGCGGCTGCCTCGGCGGCGTCGCGCAGGTTCTTGGCTGCGGAAATGCGGGTCAGCACCGGGTGCTGGGCGACGATGCGGTCCAGCTCGGCCTGGGCATCGGCATCCCAGGGGAAATCCCGGCGCAGCGGCGTCAGCGTCGCCTCGCCCGCGTCCATCTGGCTGCCCAGCGGCAGGATGTGGAAGAGCGCGTCGAAGAGCCCGTTACACACCTCTTGCAGCAGGTATGTCGCACCGGCGTAGCCCATCATCGGCGTGCCGGTGTGCCGCCGGATGGCGGCGCCCGGGAAGCTGGCCGGAATGAAGGCAGGCTGCGGGCCGTGCCCGGCCTGCATCTCGGCCAGGTACATCTTTTCGTTGATCGACCCCATCAGGATCAGCGGCCGTTTGGTATGCACCAGGTGGCGCACTTCGTCGTTGTTGGTCTTGGCGCCGGCCACGCGGGCCACGGCGAAGGCGCAAGGCAGACCCAGGTCGTTTTCCAGATAATTGCGGATGCCGCGGGCATAGGTTTCGTTGGCCACGATGCCGAAACTGGCGGTCGCAAAGAAATCCTGCGTCACGCTGCGCCACAGATCCCACACCGGTTTCAGCGTCGAATGCTTTTCACGCTGAATGAACGGCCCGGGGTCGAGCCCCAGCATATCGCCCAGCTTGCGCAGGAATTTCGTTGTCGACTCGACCCCGATCGGGGCCTGAAGATAAGGCTTGCCCAGACATTCGCAGAGCCCGCGCCCGAATTCGCGGTACATGCAGACGTTCGCATCGGCATTCACGAGGTTGCGCATCTCGGCCAGATGCGCGCCCAGCGGCATGACCATGTTGACCTCGGCCCCGATGCCTTCGACCAGACGGCGGATCTCGTGCAGATCGCTGGGCATGTTGAAGGTGCCGTACATCGGCCCGAGGATGTTGACGCGGGGCTTTGCGCCCTCTTCGCGTTTCTTCTCGGGCGGCATCCGGCCCTTGGTCATGCCGAATTCGGTGAAGATCCAGGTCATCGCCCGGTCCGCGGCTTCCCATTGATCCTCGTCGATGGTGCGCGGCAGAAAGCGCTGAATATTGGTGCCCTGCGGCGTGACGCCCCCGCCGATCATCTCGGCGATAGAGCCCGTCACCACGACGGCCGGCAAAGCTGGGTCGAGCACACCCCAGGCGCGTTTCATCGCGCCTTCGGTCCCCTCCCGACCCAGCTCTTCCTCTCCGAGGCCAGTGACCACGATCGGAAGCTCATGCGGGGGAAGCGCATCGGTGTAATGCAGTACGGAGGTGACCGGCAGGTTCTCGCAGCCGACCGGCCCGTCGATCACGACCTGCAGGCCCTTGACGGCGCAGAAGGCATAGACAGCCCCCCAATAGCCGCCGGCGCGGTCATGATCCTGGATCAGCATGATGCGCCCCATGCGGTGCGCCTGAAGGCGCACCCTACGCTGTTGCGCCCGGCCCCGTAGGGTGCGCCTTCAGGCGCACCGTTTTGCGACAGACAAGTCATATCATCTGCTCCGCCTTGGCGGCGCGCGCCCGTTTCTCCAGTTTCTTCTGATGTTGCGCGCGGAAATCCGGACGCAGGTTCGGATCGCCTTCCCAGATGCCGGCGGTATCGCCCGTGCCCACACCGTCGAAAAACGCCTTCATGTGATCCATCCGGTCCTTGCCCGCGATGGCCGCGTTCACCACCTCGGCCAAAGAGCCAGCGCCGGCCGGCCCCATCAGCGGCCGCGCCGAGATCAGGTTGGTGTAATACAGCCCTGGGATGCCCAGCTCCTTGGCCTTCTGCACCACTGGTGTGGTGCCGATGGCCAGGTCCGGCCGGACCGCCTCCATCGCCGCGCAATCGTCCTCGAGCGACGCGCGATAAGTGACCTTGATCCCCTTCGCCTCCAGCCAGTCGCGGTCCGGTTCGGACCACGGCGTGCGCGGGCAGGCGGTGCCGACATAGCGCACATCCGCCCCGCTTTCGACCAGCAGCCGCGCCACCAGCAATTCGCTGCCCTCGTAACCCGAAAGGGTAATCGTGCCCTTCACGGGGGCCGCGGCAAGCGCTCCCCTGATCGCCGGGAGGAAAGCGTTCTGCGCCGCCGCGACCTGACTGGCGGGCACCCCATGCGCCTCGCCGATAGCCTTCAGCCAATCCGCCGTACCGTCATGGCCCACGGGTGCCGACCCTACGACCGGCCGCCCCGCCGCCTGAAACTCTCGCACCGCCGCGGTGTAGAACGGGTGGATCGCCGCCACGACGGAGCTGTCCAAAGCGGCGTACAATTCCCGCCATTCCCGGCAGGGCACCACCGGCCCTGCCGCCAGCCCCATCGGGGCCAGCATCGCGCCGATCATCATCGGATCGGCCGGGAACATCTCACCCAGAAGCGCCACTGTCGGACGATCGGACTTGCCGCCCTCGGGGGCCGCCACCGGTCCGGCCTGGATCTCCTGCCGGGCGTAATTCAGCATCGCGCCCGCCAGAACGTCCTTCGCCTCGGCATGGGTGGGAATGCCGAACCCGGGCACGTCGATGCCCACGATCCGCACCCCGTTGATCTCATCGGGCAAGAGCCGGAGCGGCACGCCCGACGCGGTCGGCACGCACAGGTTGGTCACCACAATGGCGTCGAACCGGTCCGGATCGGCCATCTCATGCACCGAATCCCGGATGTCCTCGAAAAGCTTGCCGGTGACCAGCGTCTCGGAATTGAACGGCACGTATCCCACCGACCGCCGCGCGCCATAGAAATGCGACACGAAGGTCAGCCCATAAACGCAGCATGCGGATCCCGACAGCACCGTCGCGACCCGCTTCATCCGAAGCCCCACGCGCAACGACCCAAAGGCCGGGCACATGGATTGCGGCTTGTCATGGGGCCCCACCGGATAATCCCGGGCGAACTGGTCCAGCATCTCGGAATTACCCGCCAGCCGCGCGGCCTTCTCCATTTCGGACCCGGAATGACAACCCAACCCATCCGCCATATCCGGCAGGTCCGGCGTCTCCGCGCGCGCTTCGCCGCGGATGACATCCACCTCTGCCGTCTCGTCGTATGTGGTTTCTTTGCTCAAGTCCGTCTCTTCTTCTTGGTCCAAATACTCCGGGGTCCGGGGCAGCGCCCCGGGGCTTGCCGTCAGGCGTCGTCGTAGATCACCTCAAGCGACTCCTTCGGCTCCGCGTTCTTGCCGCGCATATCCGTGTCAGTGGCAGGCTCCAGCACCACGCCCGCGCCGGTCTCCGACCCGTCGAAAAGCTCCAGCAGCCCGTCCTGGCTCAGCGGCGCGGGGCGCACCGGCGGGGCCTCGGCCACGTTCATGCCCAGCTCGGCGAACAGCGCGCCCCAGGGCGAGGCATCGGTGCCGACGATCTGGTAATTGGCGGATTTCTTGCGCAGGTCGTCGTCCTGCGGGATCGACGCCAGAATGGGGATGTTGACCGCCTCGGCAAAGGCCTGCGCCTCCCCGGAATGGTCGTCCTTGTTGACCACAAGACCCGCAACGCCGACGTTGCCGCCCAGCCTGCGGAAATATTCCACCGCCGAACACACGTTGTTGGCCACATAGAGCGACTGCAGATCGTTCGACGCGACCAGGATCACCTTCTGCGCCATGTCCCGCGCGATCGGCAGGCCAAAGCCGCCGCAGACCACGTCGCCCAGAAAATCCAGCAGGACGAAATCGAAATCCCAGTCATGGAAGCCCAGCTTTTCAAGCAGTTCGAACCCGTGGATGATTCCGCGCCCGCCGCAGCCGCGGCCGACTTCAGGCCCGCCCAGCTCCATCGCGAAGACGCCGCCGCGCTTGAAGCACACGTCGCCGATCTTGACCTCTTCCCCCGCCAGCTTCTTGCGGGTCGAGGTCTCGATGATCGTCGGGCAGGCCTTGCCGCCGAAGAGCAGCGAGGTGGTGTCGGATTTCGGGTCGCAGCCGATCAGCAGCACGCGCTTGCCCTGCTCGGCCATCATGTGACTGAGGTTGGCAAGCGTGAACGACTTGCCGATCCCGCCCTTGCCGTAGATCGCGATGATCTGGGTTTTCTTGGTCGCCTCGGCGGGCAAAACGTCAGCGAGGTCTTCGTTTGCCTCGTCCCGCAGCCGCTGGTCGAAATCCTTGAGGTTCGGCACCTCGCGCGCATCCGCGCGGCCTTTTTCAACTTCGTCTTTCACGAAGGACTCTCCCAGTTCAAAATCATTTTCAGGCAGGCCGGGTCCTCGAACGCAGTCCGATAGGCCGTGGCCGCATTGCCTGCTTTGGCCTGATGCGTGATCAAACCGTCGAGCCGCAGCGCCCCGTTTTCCACCAGCGCCCGTGTCGCGGTCAGGTCCTCGCGCGCCCATTCGGCGGCGATGCGGAACCGTGCCTCTTTCATGAAGGCGGGCGGAAAGGCGAATTGCAGGGGTGCGGTGTAAAACCCCGCCAGCACGATCTCGCCACCCTTGGCGATGCGCCCCACCAGATCATTCAGCAGCGCGCCATTTCCGCTGGCGTCATAGATCGCGCGATAGTCGCGGCGCGGGTCGTCATCGGGATGGATGACGGCATAGCCCTCGGCCCCCTGCGCGCGATCGGCGTCGATCTCCCAGACCGTGGGCGGCGCGGCCCCGGCGGCGATGGTCAGCCGGGCCAGAAGACGCCCCAGAACGCCGTGTCCGACGATGAGGTCGGGAACCGCCTTGTCGAGCCCGGCCATGGCATGGCGCGCCGTCGCGGCCAGCGCCAGCAGCGCGCCCTCGGCCCCGTGGCCCGGATCGATTCGCGTGACACGAGTCTGGTCGGTGACGATTCGCGCGGCAGCTCCGCCGAAAAGTCCGAAGGCCCCGTCATAACAATTGGCCCCCGGCACAAAGACATGATCGCCCGGCGCATAGCCGGTGTTCGGCCCGGCCTCGACCACCTCGCCGGCGGCTTCGTATCCGGGGACCAGAGGATAGCCCATGCCGGGAAACGGCGGCATATCCCCGCTCCAAAAGAGTTTTTCCGTACCGGTGGAAATTCCCGAATGCCTGATGTCGACCACCAGATCGTCCGGTCCGGGGTCCTTCAGCGCAACGCGCGACAGCGCCAGATCGCGGGGTCCACGCAGGAGAACGGCGTCTGTTTGCATGATTTCGGTCCTCCCCTCGCTTGGGTCCGCATCTCTTCGGGCGGACTATTCCGACTGTCGCTTGTTTCTGACAATTCAAGTGTCAGTTTAAAGTTACATATCAATGTGTCAATGAAAATGGACACCTTGCTGCGACAAGTTGTCAGTTTTTCCGGGCGATCACGACCGACGTCACAAAGGGCCGGCGGGCCCTCGGCGTCTGCACCCGGTCGAACCCCGCCTCGCGGCACAGCGCGGCGATGCGGACCTGACTGCGCACCGTGCCGGTGCCCATCGCCATGCAGTAGAACGCGAAATAGACGTCGCCCGCCGGGTCAGGCCTCGCCCCGCCGGACATCGGTTCGGACACGATCAGGCGGCCGCCCTTGGGCAGCGCATCGTGGCATTTTGCCAGAAGCGCACGCACAGTGTCGTCGCGGTGGTCATAAAGCACGCGGATCAGGCTGATGGCGTCGGCGTCGCCGGGCAGAGGGTCATCGCGGAACGACCCTTCGGCCAGCATGATCCTGTCCGCCCTTCCCGCAAGCCTTGTGCGCGCCGCGTCGATGACCTTGGGCAGATCGAAGAGCGTGACGGCAAGGCCCGGCGTTGCCTCGGCCGCGGCCTCGGCAAAGGCGCCGGTGCCGCCGCCCACGTCCAAAAGCCGCGTCACGCCCTGCAAGGACACGCAGGCCAAAGTGTCCTGCGCCACCAGCCCCTGCGACTGCGCCATCAGCTCGGAATAGGTGGCGGTGGTCGCCGGATCGACCGCGCCCTGCGCGCCGAATACATAAGGCCAGAAGCGCGCCAGTTCCGGGTCGGTGTCGCCCTTCAGAAAGGCCACCGGGTCGGCCAGATCGCGGTAGAGCACGTCGTGATGCCGGATCATCTGTTCCAGCCCCGGAACCCCGACCAGCGCCGCGCCCTTGCGGGTGATGCCGAACCGGTCCGCCCCGTCGCGCCGCAACAGGCCCAGTGCCGCGCCGGCCTGCGCCAGCCGCCCCATCCGGTCGGGGGTGATCCCGGTGCCCTGCGCCAGCTCGCCCGCCGTCAAAGGCCCGTCCATCAGCCGGTGCAGCAGGTTCAGCTCGACAATGGCGAAAAGCACCTGCGCGCTGACGAAACCCTGCACCAGGTCGAACAGCTCTTCGCCCTCGCGCTTGGCGATCAGCCGGGCAATGGGGAAGCGGGCGGCCCAGCGCTGAAACCCGGGCCTTGCGGCGATACGGGCCAGCCGCGTGCGCCAGCCGGGCGATGATCTGGCGGATGGTCCGGGGTCGTCGGCGGCCATCGCCATGCGCTCAGACCCGCGCGCGGACTGGGTCGACCACCGGTGTCAGACGTTCCGCCTGCAGGTTCACCATCTCGGCCAGCCGCGCCTCGCCAGGGCAGGACGGGATCGACGCGATTGCCCCGGACAGAATGTCCTTGAGCCGCTTGATGGCCCCGTCCACCCCCAGCACGGCTACGGCGTTGGGACGGCCGTTCAGATCGTCCTGCCCCACCGGTTTGCCAAGCGTGTCGGAATCGTAAAGCGCATCGCGCAGGTCGTCGGCGACCTGGAACGCCTCGCCGATGCGCGCGCCCAGCTCGTACCACGGTTCGGCCTCCTGCCCGGCGGCCAGCGCGCCCATCTGGGTCGCCGCGATGAACAGCGCGCCGGTCTTGGAGCGGTGATAGGCCGAAAGGTCGATCTTTTCCTCGCTCTCCCAGCCCTGCCCGGCGCAGATGCCGTGCGGCATGCCGCTCTGACGCGTCAGCGTCAGGATCAGCTGCAAGGCGCGATCCGGGGCCCGAGGCGCGGCACGGGCCAATGTTTCGAACGCAAGGATGATCAGCGAATCCCCGGTCAGAACCGCCAGCGGTTCGGAATAAGCCCGATGCACCGACGGCTTGCCCCGGCGGATATCGGCATTGTCGAAAGCAGGCAGATCGTCATGCACCAGACTGGCGCAATGGATGATCTCGAGCGCGGCGGCGGCGGCATCCGACAGCTCGGGCCGGTCGTCGCCGCAGGCCATCGCCACCGACATCAGGATCGTTGGACGGATGCGCGCGCCGCCGGGCGTGCAGGCATACATCAACGCCTCGGAAAGCTGTGCGGGGGCGGTCCCGCCCTGCCCCGCCGCAATGGCCCGTGTGACGGCCGCGTCGATGCGTGCGTGCATTTCCATTGTCGCTCTCCCGCGCAAATGTGTCACTTGTAGTGGACACCATAGTGTAAACTACACTGGACATATACGCCAAGCGAGTCAACAATCGTTACATGAAACCGCGTGTCCCTGCCCCACAGCATCGCAGAACCGGGCCTGTCGTCGTGATCGGGGCCGGCATCGGCGGGCTGTGCGCCGCGCTGCCGTTGGCCCATGCCGGTGCGCGCGTCACGGTGCTGGATCGCCACGCAGCGCCCGGCGGCAAGATGCGGCAGGTGCCCAGCGCCGCAGGTGGCGTCGATGCCGGGCCGACAGTGCTGACCCTGCGCCATGTCTTCGACAGGCTTTTCGCCGAGGCGGGCGAGGATCTGGCCTCGCACGTCACGCTCTATCCGCAGGATATTCTGGCGCGGCATTGGTGGCCCGACAGCGGGCCGCTCGATCTTTATGCCGATCACGCGCGGTCCTCCGAGGCGATCGGCGATTTCGCCGGTGCCCGCGCCCGCAAAGAGTTCGAGGCCTTCAGCGCCCGCGCCCAAACGCTTTTCGACGGCTTTCGCGCCCCGGTGATCGAGGCGCCCGAGGCCGATCTGCTGACCCTGTCGAAACACGTTCTGGCGCAGCCGCATCTGATCCGGGCGATGGCGCCCATGTCGTCGCTGGCGGGGCTGCTGGACCGGTCGTTCCGCGACCCGCGCCTGCGCCAGCTTTTCGGGCGCTACGCCACCTATGTCGGCGGATCGCCGTACCGGTCGCCCGCGCTCTTGTCGCTGATCTGGCAGGCCGAGGCGGCGGGGGTCTGGGTGGTCAAAGGCGGGATGCACGCCTTGGCCCGCGCCATCGCCGCGCTGATAGAGGCCCGCGGCGGCTTGTTCCGCTACAATTCCCATGCCACCCGCATCCTGATCGACAGCGAAGGCGTGACAGGCGTGGCCCTGTCGGACGGATCGGTCCTGCCGGCGCGGCATGTGGTGTTCAATGGCGATCCCCGCGCGCTGGCGCTGGGGCAGCTGGGCGACGGGGCGGCAGCCATCGCGCCGCAGACCGCGCACAAGCCGCGCAGCCTGTCGGCCAATGTCTGGGCCTTTGCCGCCCAGGCCAAGGGGCCCGGCCTCGTGCATCACAATGTCTTCTTCTGCGCCGATCCCGCGCGCGAATTCCGCGATCTCGACCAGGGGCGCATCCCCGACGACCCGACGCTTTACCTGTGTGCCGAAGATCGTGGCCAGCCCGACCCCGCCCCCGAAACCGAGCGGTTCGAGATCATCATGAACGCGCCGCCCCTGACCCGGCGACTGCCCGAGCCCGAGGATTTCCAGACATGCCACACACGGACTTTCCGAACCCTGGAACGCTTCGGAACGACGTTCTCACCGGAACCTCAAAAAGCTGCGCTGACGACGCCGCAAGGATTCGACGCGCTCTTTCCGGCCAGCGCAGGATCGCTCTACGGGCAGAGCCCGCACGGGATGACGGCGGCGCTGGACCGTCCAACGGCGCAGACTCCGGTGCCGGGGCTGGCGATCTGCGGGGGCGGGGCGCATCCGGGGGCGGGTGTGCCGATGGCGGCCATCTCCGGCCGGCACGCGGCCGCGGCGATACTGAGGGACCGAACTTCAACCTCGACATCCCGCCGAATGGCTACGCCTGGTGGTACATCGACGGCATCAGCGATTGTGGCACCCGCGCCGTCTCGGTCATCGGGTTCATAGGATCGGTCTTTTCGCCCTGGTATCGCTGGTCGGGCCGCAAAGACCCGGAAAACCACGTCTGCATCAACGTCGCTACCTATGGCCCCGGCGGGCGGTTCACCATGACCGACCGGGGCCGCAGCGCGTTGCGGCAAAGCCCCCGGCGGTTCGACGTGGGCCCTTCGTCGATGCGGTGGGAGAGCGGTCAGCTGATCGTCGACGTGAACGAGATATCCGGCCCTCCGCTGATCGGCCGTGTGCGCGGACAGATCCGCGTGACCCCGCGCGCGGTGACCCATGTGGAACTGCCGCTGACCCCCGACGGCGCGCATATCTGGCGGCCATTCGGGCCGGTGTCGGATATCGAGGTCGATCTGGAGGCGCCGGGCTGGCAATGGTCCGGGCACGGCTATTTCGACGCCAATTTCGGCACCCGCGCGCTGGAAGAGGATTTCGCCTATTGGACCTGGGGCCGCTTCCCGCACCGGGGCGGCTCGACCTGTTTCTACGACGCCACGCGGCTTGACGGATCGGAACTGGGCGCGGGGTTCCATTTCGACCCTGACGGCACGGCGCAGGAGATCGCTTTGCCCGAAAAGCTGGGCTTTCGCCGCTCGTTCTGGGCCGTCAAACGGGAAACGCGGGGCGATGCAGGGGCGAAACCGCGCCAGGTGATGAACATGCTGGACGCGCCGTTCTATTCGCGCTCGATGGTGGAAACGACCCTCGACGGAACGACCAGCGTCGGCGTGCACGAGGCGCTGGACCTCACCCGCTTTCGCTCGCCCTGGCTGAAGCCGATGCTGGCGGTACGTGTGCCGCGCCGGGCGAACTGGCTCTTCGGGCGCTAGCCCTCAGCGCGCGATATCAGGGTTCAGCCGCCAGACCGAGGCATTCAGCCCCCCAGCAATCGTCACCCAGACGAGGTAAGGTACAAAGAGCGCCCCCGCGATCCAGTCCACCATCCAGAGCGCCACCAGCGTTGCCGCGACCGACAGCCAGAGCAACGCCAGTACGATCATCCCCAGGCGGATATTCTGCAAACCGAAGAAGACCGGCGTCCAAAGGCCGTTGAGCGCAATCTGCAAAGACCACAAAGCCATGGCGATCGCGTTGCCGTCGCTCAGCGCCACGCGCGCCCCGGCGGTGGCCATACAGATGTAAAGCGTGGTCCAGGTGACCGGGAACACCCAGTCGGGCGGAGTCCAGGATGGTTTCTTCAGCTCGCGATACCAGGCTCCGGGCGGGAAGAGCCCGCCCGTCGAACCCGCGGCAAAGCAGGCGGCCAGGAAAATGCCGAAGAGAATCCAGAACATGACGGTCAGGTAGCCCGCGAGCGTCCTTCGATCAAGGCCTCGCGTCTTTCGCGGTCGGTGGCCGCCAGCCGGGCCATCACGTCGATCAGCCCGTCTTGGCGCGCCCAGACCGGCAAACGGTCCGCCGCCGCGTCCACCAGAAAGCGCACTTCATCCAGCGGTCTTGCGTAAAGAACGGCAGAGCGTGGCATCACCGTGGTGACCCCTGCCTGCATTGCCGACAGCATCAGCCAGCCGATCTTTTGCGGCTTCGAGGTATGCGCCCGCGTGGTGATCGAATCGTAGCCCGCGCGCTGCACCTGCCCGCCGATCCCGGCATAGATATGCCGCGCGGCGAAAATGCCCGGGCGGCAGGCGCGCGGCAGCGCCGCGATCCCCGCCTCGGAGCGGTAGTAGAGCCGGTTCGCCTCCATCACCAGGCGGCGGGTCATCTGGCGGATGGCCTTGGTCGGGCGCGGGTCGGCAAAGAAGGCCTCAGGCGTCAGCCCCGCCTCATCCAGCCAGTCGGTCGGCAGGTAGAGCCTGCGTTCCAGCGCGTCTTCGCCCACATCGCGGGCGATGTTTGTCAGCTGCATCGCGACGCCCAGATCGCAGGCCCGCGCCAGCGCATCCGGGTCGCGTACGCGCATCAGCACGCACATCATCGCCCCCACGGCGGCGGCGACACGGGCGGAATAGCCGATCACGTCGGACAAGGTGGCATAGCGCCGGCCCATCGCGTCCCAGGCCAGCCCTTCCAGCAAGGCATCCGGCAGGGCGCGCGGCATATCGAACCGCTCGACCACATCGGCGAAGGCGCGGTCGGGCGCGGCGTCGCGGGGCCGGCCCTCGTAAACGCGGTCCAGCCTGTCCTGCAATTGCAGCACGGCGGCGGCCTTTTCGGCCTGCAGGTCGACCGCGTCATCGGCCAGACGGCAAAATGCATAAAGCGCCAGCGCGGGCTGGCGGACATTGCCCGGCAAAAGTTTCGACGCGGCGTGGAAGGACAGCGATCCGTGGCGGATCATCTCGGCGCAGGCCTGCATATCCGCATCGGCCCGGGTCATTCCGCCGCGACCTTTTCCGTTTGCCTGACATAGTCCGCGTCAGGCACCAGCTTCGCCAACACCTCGGCCGAAGAAATCACCCCCGGTAGCCCAGCGCCCGGATGCGTACCCGCCCCGCAAAGGTAAAGGCCCGAGACCTCCTCGCTGACATTATGCGGCCGGAACCAGGCGCTTTGCAGGATGCGCGGCTCGATCGAAAAGCCCGATCCATAAGGCGACAGGTAGCGGTCGCGGAATTCGTTCGGGGTAAAGGTTTCCTGCGCGGTCAGGCGGTCGGCGAAACCGGGGATCAGCTGATCCTCCAGCACCTTGATTATCCTTTCGCGGTAGGGTTCACGCAGCGCGTCCCAATCGGTGTCGTCGCCGTGCCCCAGATGCGGCACCGGGCTAAGCACGTAAAAGGTATCGTCCCCCTCGGGCGCGGCGCTTGGGTCAGTGATGGTAGGGCGATGGACATAAAGCGACATGTCCTCGGTCACTTTGCCCTTTATGAAGATGTCGCGCACCAGGCCCTTGTAACGCGGGCCGTTCAGGATGGTGTGGTGGCCTACATCCTTCCACATGCCCCGCGTGCCCTTGGTGCCGAAGTACCAGACATAAAGCCCCATCGACCAGCGCGACCGGCGCAGGCGCTTGGGCGTCCAGCGCCGTTTGTTGTGGTTGCGCAGCAGCGTGTCGTAGGTGAACCCGGCATCCGCGTTGGACACGACGATATCCGCCGTCACAATCTCGCCCGTGGCCAGCCGCACCCCGCGCGCCCGGCGGTCCTTGATCAGGATCTCGTCGACCTCGGTCTGCATCCGCAGGATCCCGGCCTGATCAGAGATCACATCGGCCATCGCCTTGGCCATCGCGGCGACACCGCCCATGGCGTAATGAACCCCGAATTCCTTCTCTAGGTGGCTGACCAGAATATACATCGACGTCACGTTGAACGGATCGCCGCCGATAAAGAGCGGATGAAAGGACAGCGCCATGCGCAGGCGTTCGTCCTTCACCCGCTTGGCCGCATGGGCATAGACCGACCGATCCGCCCGCATCCGGACGAAGGTGGGCAGCACCTGGATCAGGTCCCAAAGGCGGTGCATCGGCCTGCGGCCCAGATCCTCGAACCCGAACCAATACCGCGCCTCGCTGTCGGCCAGGAACTTGTCGTACCCGGCAAGATCGCCGGGCGACAGCCGCCGGACCTCTTCGCGCATCCGCGCGGTATCCTGCCGGGCGGTGAAGGTCGAGCCGTCGGGCCAGCGAATCTCGTAGAACGGATCGAGCGACCGCAGATCGACCTCGCGGTGAAAATCCCGCCCGCAGGCGGCCCACAATTCCTTGAAGACCTGCGGCACGGTCACGATCGTCGGACCCAGATCGAAGCGATGCCCGTCCTTGCGGATGCAGGACCCGCGCCCGCCGGGCACATCCAGCCGGTCGATCACCGTTACCCGGTAACCCTTGGCCCCCAGCCGCATCGCCGAGGCCAAGCCACCCAGGCCTGCGCCGATGACAATTGCATGCGGGGCATGATCGGGAGCATAGGAAAGACGCGGGTCGACTTTTGTCATCATGGCTCAACACTAGCACTGTCAATCAAACTAGACAACGAAAGCCTTTCGCATGTGTCAACCTATCCTTGACGCTTTCATTTGAAGGGCGAGTGTGTCAGACTTAGTTGACACACGGGGTGCCAAATGACGCAGACAGTGACGCTGAGCCTGTTCCGTTTCGACGGTCTCGCCGCCCGGCTTTGGGCGCTTTCGATGATGGGTGCCGCACGTTTTTCCATGCCGCGCATCCCGGGAATCGGCTTTTGGAAGCTTTGCGGATCCGGCACCGGCGAGGGCTTCACCCCGATTCCCAACACCGCCGTCTATGCGATTCTCGCCACCTGGCCCGATCTGGAAACGGCGCGCGACCAGACCTCTGGCGCGCGGCTCTACCAACGCTACCGCAACCGCGCCTCCGAGGATTGGACGCTGTTCCTGTCGCCGATCTCGGCCCGGGGATCGTGGTCGCAGGTTGCGCCCTTCGTCCCCGAGGATACCGCTGCCGACGGCCCCATCGCCGCGCTGACCCGCGCCACGATCAAGCCCGCGACGGCGCTGCGTTTTTGGCGGCGGGTCCCCGACATCAGCGCCGTGATCGGATCGGACACCAACGTGCTCTTCAAGATCGGCATCGGCGAGGTGCCCTTGCTGCACCAGGTCACCTTTTCGATCTGGCCCGACGCCGAGAGCATGGCCAATTTCGCCCGCCGCGATGGCCCACATGCCCGCGCCATCCGCGCCGTCCGCGACGGCGCATGGTTTCGCGAAGAACTTTACGCCCGGTTCCGCATCCGCGGCGAATCCGGCGCCTGGGACGGGCAGAGCCCCCGCATCCCCCTGGCCCGCCCCATCGAGGACATCCCCGCATGAAACAGCCTTTCCCCTTCTCGGCCATCGTCGGCCAGACCGACATGAAGCTGGCCATGGTCCTGACGGCGGTCGACCCCGGTATTGGCGGCGTGCTGGTGTTCGGCGACCGGGGCACCGGCAAATCCACAGCCGTCCGCGCGCTGGCCGCTTTACTGCCGCCGATCGAGGTGATCGCGGGCAGCCCGACCAACGCCGCCACGATCCAGGACCACCCTGGCTGGGCTGCGCCCTTGCCGGACAAGTCGCACACCGTCCCCACCCCGGTCGTCGACCTGCCGCTCGGCGCGACCGAGGATCGGGTCGTCGGCGCGCTCGACATCGAGCGGGCGCTGACCCGGGGCGAAAAGGCGTTCGAGCCGGGGCTGCTGGCGCGGGCCAATCG
The DNA here is from genome assembly GCF_032586235.1 of Aestuariicoccus sp. MJ-SS9. Lineage (NCBI taxonomy): Bacteria > Pseudomonadati > Pseudomonadota > Alphaproteobacteria > Rhodobacterales > Paracoccaceae > Aestuariicoccus > Aestuariicoccus sp. MJ-SS9. The sequence goes on along the minus strand of NZ_JAWHTD010000006.1, from coordinate 103,331 downwards.
GGGATACCTCTATGTCGACGAGGTCAACCTACTGGAGGATCACATCGTCGACCTGCTGCTCGACGTGGCGCAATCGGGCGAGAACGTGATCGAGCGCGAAGGCCTGTCAATCCGCCATGACGCGCGATTTGTCCTCGTCGGCTCAGGCAACCCCGAGGAAGGCGAGCTGCGCCCGCAGCTGCTCGACCGGTTCGGGCTGTCGGTCGAGGTGCGCTCGCCCACCGATATCGACGAGCGGATCGAGGTGATCCGCCGCCGCGCCGCCTTTGACGCCACGCCCGACCCGTTCCTTAGGAAATGGGGCAAGGAGGATGCCAAGGTGCGCAAGGCCATCCTGACCGCGCGCGAGGCGCTGGCCCGGATCAAGGCACCCAACGCCGTTCTGCGCGACTGCGCGCAGCTTTGCGTGTCGCTGGGGTCGGACGGGCTCCGGGGCGAGCTGACGCTGCTGCGCACGGCCAAGGCGCTGGCCGCCTATCGCGGCGCCAAGTCGGTCACCCGCCAGCATCTGCGCGACGTGGCGCCGATGGCCCTGTCGCACCGCCTGCGCCGCGATCCGCTGGACGAGGCCGGGTCGACCACCCGCGTGATGCGCACCGTGGACGACGTATTTGCATGATCGACGACCCGTCAGAGGCATGGATCACCGGCCAGCTGGCCCTGACCCTTCTGGCGGTGGATCCCGGCGGGCTGGGCGGGCTGCACCTGCGGTCGCGCGCCGGGCCGGTGCGCGACGCCTTTCTGGCTGATCTGCCGGACCCGCTGCGCCGCGCCCGCCGCATCGCGCCGACAATCACCGATATCCAGCTTTTCGGCGGGATCGATATCGCCGCCACACTGGCCGCGTCCAGGGTCGTCACCTCGCGTGGGCTGCTCGCCGATCCCGCGCCGCTGATCCTGACGATGGCCGAACGCTGCCCCGCCAACCTCGCCGCGCGGCTGGCGCAGACGCTCGACGCAGGCCGGGGTCACGCGCTGATCCTGCTGGACGAAGGGGCCGAACCGGACGAGCGCGCGCCCGACACGCTGACCGAACGGCTGGCGTTTTCGCTCTGTCTGGACGGGCTGCGGGCGACCGATCTGGCGGATATCGCGCTGGACGCCACCGATATCGAAGACGCCCGCCGCAGGCTTTCGTCCATCGCCATACCGGACGCGGCCATGACCGGCCTTGTGATCGCCGCCGTGCGCTTCGGCATCGACAGCCTGCGCGCGCCGTTGCTGGCGCTGCGGGCCGCGCGGGCCCATGCCGCGCTGGCGGGGCGTGACACCATCGGCGAGGACGATCTGCAGATCGCCGCGCAGTTGGTCTATGCCCATCGCGCCACCTGCCTGCCCCAGGACGCCGACGACCGGCCCGAGGACCAGCCCGAACCGGACGACACTCCGCAGGACAAAAGCTCTGACGACAGCGCGCTCGACCTGCCGCCCGACATGCTGATCGACGCGGTCAAGGCGCTGCTCCCGCCCGAGATCCTGCACGCGCTTTCGCGTCCCGTCACCGGCACCAAAGGCAAGGGCAGCGGCGGCGCGGGGCAGAAACGGCGTGGCAACCGGCGCGGGCGGCCCCTGCCCTCACGGCCCGGAAAGCCGGACGGCAGCAACCGGATCGACATCATCGCCACCTTGCGCGCCGCCGCCCCCTGGCAGCCGCTGCGCCGCAAGGCGCAGCCCGACGCTTCGGGTCTGCTGATCCGCCCCTCCGATATCCACATCCGCCGGTTTCAGGATCTGTCGGACCGGCTGATCATTTTCGCCGTAGACGCCTCGGGCTCTGCCGCGATGGCGCGGCTGGCCGAGGCCAAGGGCGCGGTCGAGCTGATGCTGGCCGAGGCCTATGCCCGCCGCGACCATGTCGCGCTGATCGCCTTCCGGGGTGAGGACGCGCAGATCGTCCTGCCGCCCACCCGCTCGCTGGTTCAGACAAAGCGCCAGCTGGCCGGCCTGCCGGGCGGCGGCGGCACGCCACTGGCCGCCGGGCTGAAAGCCACTGCAGAGCTGGCGCGGCAGGCGCTGGGCCAGGGGCTGTCTCCGGCGGTCGCGCTGATGACCGACGGGCGCGCGAACGTGCCCCTGCCCGGCCGCACCGGCCGCGCCGCGGCCGCCGAGGATGCGCAGGCCATGGCGCGCGTGCTGCGGGGCATGAACCTGCCCGGCGCGGTCGTCGATACCTCGGTCCGTCCGCAGCGCGACCTGCGCCACCTGGCCGGGCTTCTCGGTGCGGATTACGTGCCCCTGCCGCGCGCCGATGCGCACGGGCTGTCCCGCGCGATCACCGGCGCGCTTGGAGGCTGACACATGCCCCCTGCGGTCCTTCCGCCGGACTGGCCGCACAGCGACCTGTCCCGCCAGATCGAGACGCGCGCGCATCTTTGGCATGTGCAGGAAACCGGCCGGGGGCCGACCGTTCTTCTGCTGCACGGGGCCGGAGGATCGACCCACAGCTGGCGCGATCTGATCCCGCTTTTGGCGCAAAAATGCCGGGTCGTGGCGGTTGATCTGCCCGGCCACGGCTTTACCCGGCTCGGCACGCGGCACCGGTCGGGGCTGGGCACGATGGCCGAGGACATCGCCACGCTCTGCGCGCAAGAAGGCTGGGAGCCCGCCTGCATCGTCGGCCATTCCGCCGGCGCCGCGATTGCGCTGCGGCTTGCGCCCCTGCTGCCCGGCAATCCGCGCATCGTCGGGATCAACCCGGCGCTGTCGCCGTTTCGCGGACTGGCGGGGTTCATGTTCCCAGTCTTCGCGCGGGTCATCGCGATGACGCCGATGATGGTCGACGTCGCCGTGCGCGCGGCGGCCTCACCGGGGCGCGTTGTGTCTCTGATCGGCGGCACAGGCTCTGAATTGTCCGCAAAGGGTATGGACCTTTACGCCCAGCTCTTTCGCCGGCGCGACCATGTGGACGGCACGCTCTTGATGATGTCGCAATGGAAGCTGGACGGGCTGCTGGCGGATCTGCCGCAACTGCGGTCCCCGTGCCTTTTCCTGACCGGGTCGAACGACCGCACGGTCCCGCCCGTCACCGCCGTCGAGGCGGCGGATCGGATGCCGGACGCGCGGGTCGAAAGCTTTGAGGGTCTGGGCCACCTGATGCACGAGGAAGCACCGGACAAGGTCGCCCGACGAATTCTCGACTGGATAGGGCAGGGCTGACAGCCCCATTCGGGGTACGCGCCTACGTTTGTTTGCCGGATCGAAAAGGTTACCGACCGGGTTTCTACGGTGGTGCCCGGAATGCGAACCGTGCCGTGGCCCGGTTTGATCGCGACTTGGGATCGCTCCCATTTCCGACAAAACCGCCGGATTTCCGCGCGACCCCTCTCTGACGAGCCGCGCGGAACTCTTGTAGCCTTACATCCCGTCCGCGCCAAAGGTCGCGAGGTAGGCGATCACGTCCTGGCGCTCGTCCTCCTTGCGCAGACCGGCAAAGGCCATCTTTGTGCCCTTGGCATAATCGCGCGGCTTTTCCAGGAATGCGGCCAGCTCTTCCGGGGTCCAGACGACTCCGTCTGCATTGAGCTGTTGCAGCGCGTCGGAATAGCGGAAGTCCTCGATCGAGCCCACCGCACGGCCGACCACGCCGTTGAGGACTGGGCCGACCTTGTTCTTGGCATCCGCGCCGACTGCGTGGCAGGCCATGCATTTACGGAAGACCTTTTCACCGGCCTCGGCGTCACCGGTGATGTGGCTTTCGGCCAGAGCGGCAAAGGGCAGAGAGGCGAAGCAAGCTGCTGCAAAAACGGTTCGAATCATGGTGTACCTTTCATTCGGTTTTTAAGGGCAGGCGCGCCGCATACCCTTCGACATGGTCGCGCGCGCACCAGTCTACGAAGAAATCCGACTGATCGTAACCCGCCTGCGATCACACTTGTCCGGGATGCCGCCAGCACGACGTTGACCTGGCACCCAAGGTACGCCTAGGGCCACATGTCCACGCCGCTGTCAGGCGCGCAAGCACTCCTGGCCGTCGAGCTCGATCATTCCGGCGGGGCGGTATTGTTCGACCGCCGTCCGGGCGGCCAGCCGGATCAGGCAACCCAGCTCGTCTTCGCGGTCGGGGTTTGGCGTCTCGAGCCGGACGCGGACGCCAAAGACCGGCGTGCCGTCCTCCGGTATCACGTAATCGACGGGCGAGATGCCGACCATGATCCGAACCGTGTATATCCATTTCTGCTCGTCGCCGCGCCACATCCACTGGCCGACATCCATGTCCGTCACGATATTGACGACGACCTCGGCATCCTGGTTTTCGACCGCCCGCATTCCCTTGCGGCCCAGCGCGGAAACCAGCGGCGGCACCAGATCGCCGCCATATCCGCTGACGAATTGCGACGATGTCAGTTCGATCACATAGGTTCTGGCGTCCAATCCGCCCGTCGCCGCCCCGCATGAGGCAACCATCAACATCACAGCCATTAACGCTTTGTTCATTCGCCAGCCCCCCGTTCGCGGCGCGCACAAGGCTCGCACCGGATCGGATCCTACCCCGGCCGGGCGGTCGGCGATTGAAAAAGATCAAAACCGGCCGAATGCGTTGCTCCGGGATTCGGCCCTTTTTCAGCCTTTCCATCTTTCGGGGGTGGGGGAGGACAACAAGCGTTAGCGCAAACGGTATTTTGCCTTGAAAGAACGCCGCTCTCCGGAATAACTGCGACGCATGACCCGGTCACGGCGGCGCAGAGCCCCCGGCCCGGGGACACGGGACACCAGCAATCATCGAAAGCCGCACGAGAGACGGCAGAAGGCAGAGCATGGGACACATCCTGACGTTCCTGCGCGGCAACGCGCGCTGGCTGTCCGCCGGGGTGTTGCTGACGTTTCTGTCCAGTTTCGGGCAAACCTTCTTTATCTCGGTCTTTTCGGGCGAGATCCGGCAAGCCTTCGATCTAAGCCACGGGGCCTGGGGCGGGATTTATACCCTCGGGACGACGGTGTCGGCGGGTTTGATGCTCTGGGCCGGGGCGTTGACCGACCGGTATCGCACCCGCGCGCTGGGCGTTTTGGTGCTGGGCGGGCTTGCGCTGGCTTGCCTGGCCATGGCCACGGCGCAGGCAGCCTGGCTACTGCCGCTTGTCATCCTCGGGCTGCGGTTCTTCGGTCAGGGCATGGTCAGCCATCTGGCCATCGTGTCGATGTCGCGCTGGTTCGTCGCCACCCGGGGCAAGGCGCTGTCGGTCGCGGGTCTGGGCTTTGCGCTGGGCGAGGCGATCCTGCCCCTGACCTTCGTGTCACTGATGCTGATCTTCGACTGGCGCTGGCTCTGGATCGTTGCCGCGCTGATCGCACTGGCCGGTATCCCGGTGCTCCGTGCGCTGCTGCGCGAGGAACGCACTCCGCAGAGCCACGCCGAGACCGATCAGTCGCTCGGGATGGAGAACCGCCACTGGACCCGGCCCGACGTGCTGCGCCATTGGCTTTTCTGGTTCATGGTGCCGGCGTTGCTGGGGCCCTCGGCCTTCAACACCGCGTTCTTCTTCCAGCAGGTGCATTTCGCATCCGTCAAAGGCTGGGATCACATCCAGCTTGTCGCCCTGTTCCCGATCTACACCGCCATTGCGGTTGCGGCGATGGTGGGGTCGGGCTGGCTGCTCGACCGGCTGGGCACGCCACGGATATTGCCTTGGTATCAGCTGCCGATGGTTGCGGCTTTCGGCTGTTTTGCGCTGGGACAGAGCCTGTTCTGGGCCTTTGCCGGGCTGGTCTGCCTTGCGATCACGACCGGGGCCAACTCGACCCTGCCCAACGCCTTCTGGGCCGAGTTCTTTGGCACCCGGCACCTGGGCGCGATCAAGGCGATGGCGATGGCGGTCATGGTGCTGGGATCGGCCATCGGGCCGGGGATGACCGGCGTGCTGATCGATGCAGGCCTGGGGATCGAAACGCAGTTCCTGGGCATCGCGGCCTATTTCGTCTTCACCACGACGATGATGGCCATCGGTGTCAGGGCCGCAGCAAAGTCGCTTTAGCGCTGGCGGCGCAGGTAGACGTAATAGGCCCCGGCGCCGCCGTGGCGGATATGCGCCTCGCTGACCTGGAGCACCGCCTGTGCCACCGGGGCCATGCGCAGCCAAAGCGGCACCTGCTGTTTCAGCACACCCCGGCGGCGCGGCATCGGATCGTAGGGATCCTCGCGGTCGCCCTTGCCGGTGATCACCAGAACCAGCCGCAGACCGCGCGCCTGCGAGGTCAGGATAAATCGCGTCAGCTGCGGATGCGCCTGATCGAGCGTCATCCCATGCAGATCGAGCCGCGCTTCGGGCACCAGCTTGCCGCGCTTCATGCGGCCAAAGGCCTTGGCGTCCATCGAAACCGGATCCCGGGCCAGCCGGGCCGAGGTGGTTTTCGGGCCGATGCGGGTTTCGGGCTTCGGCGTGGCCTTGCCACCGATCTCGAAGGCGGGCAACGGGGCAGGGCCGGGTTTTGAATTTGGCTTGGTGTCCTTGGCGGGGTCGGTCGTGCGACCCACGTTGCCTAGGGGCGAGCGCGGCTGAAACCGCTCGGTGGTCTTGGCCACGCGGTTCCACAGATCCAGCTCGTCCCGTTTAAGGCGGCGCTTGCTCATTCGACCGCTTCCGGCAACAGGGCATAGGCGCGCTGAATCGGCATCAGCACGATCATCCGGCCCGGATCCTTCAGCCGACCCGCCATGCGACCGGCACGGTCGCCGGTGCCAATGAAGATGTCCGCCCGCTGCGCGCCCTTGATCGCCGATCCGGTGTCCTGCGCGATCATCAACCGACGAAGCGGGGCGTTGCCCTCTTTCTCGATCCAGACCGGCGCGCCGAGCGGCGTAAAGGCCGGATCGACCGCGATACTGCGCATCGGCGTGATCGACCGGTTCATCGCCCCCAGCGGCCCCTTGTCGGAGGGCACCTCGCTGACCTCGCGGAAGAACACGTAAGACGGATTGTGGAACAGCAATTCCTGACCGTCGAAGGGATTGCGCCTTACCCAGTTCTTGATCACCTGCGCCGACACCTGATGCGGCCGGTAGGTGCCGCGCCGGACCAGCTCTTGCCCGACGGACCGGTAGGGATGGCCGTTCGCACCGGCATAGCCGACACGGATCACCCGGCCATCCGGATAGCGCACACGGCCCGAACCCTGAACCTGCAGGAAGAACAGCTCGACCGGATCGTCGACCCAGGCGATTTCAAGCCCGCGACCCGGCATCGCGTCGCCTGTCAGAATCTCGCGCCGCGTCAGCCAGGGCTGGGCGCCACGCGCCTCGGGCGGCATTTTGTAGATCGGGTGACGGTATCGCGGCGTGGGCACCGGCGATCCGTCGAGTTCAGGCTCGAAATAACCGGTAAACAGCGCGTCCTGCCCATCGGTGATCCGCACCGGGCGGAAAAACAGCTCGAAGAACCCACGCGCATCGGTGGTGTCGTCGGCCAGCGCGCAGAGCGCGCGCCAGTCGGGATCGTCGAAATCGCGGCAGGTGTTGCGGAACACGGCAAGGGCCGCGGCGTGATCGTCGTCGGCCCAGCCGTTCAGATCCTCGAACGACACAACCTGGTATTCCGTCTGGGGCTCGCTGGCCTTTGCTGTCGGTCCGGTCATCGCCAGCCCCGCGAAAAGTGCCGCCCAGACGGTCCGCTTCATTCGCTCGTGGCGACAAGCAGCCAGTTCGGATCGTCGGTGCCCATGCGGCGCGCGAAGGTCCAGGTGTCTTTCTGACGCTTGATCGCTGTCGTGCTGCCCTCGATGATTTCGCCGCTGTTGTCGCGCACGGCAGAGGTCAGTTCGCCGACAAACCGCACGGTGATCTCGGCCAGCGCCTCTTCGTCGTCGAAGGTCGCGTCGGCGAGCGACAATTCGCGAATCCCGATGAACTCTGCATCGATGGTCAGACCCTGCGCCTTGCGCGCCTCGACCACCTCGGCAAAGGTTTCGTAGACGTCATCGGCAAGGAACGGCTTGATCTCGGCCAGATCGCCGCGTTCAAAGCTCATGAGGATCATCTCGTAGGCGCCGCGCGCACCCGACAGGAAATCGGCCACACCGAACGACGGCTCAACCCGTTTCATCCGCGCCAGCGCATCGGCGGCCTTGCTGTTTTCCGGCACATGATCGGTGATGTCGCGATCCGGCCCGCCCTCGATCACCTCGAATTCCCGGCGGGGGCTGGAGCGCTCGGACTGCACCTGCGCGGGCGGCTTTTCGAAACCGTCGCGTGTGCCCAGAACCCGCTTGAGCCGCAGGATCAGAAAGATGGCGATGCCGGCCAGAACCAGCAACTGGATAATCGGGGAATTCATCGGCACCTCTTTGGGCGTGGATGGAAAGTTCAACGTTGGCTTCTTATGTAGGTGAGGCGTGCAGGCAAGTCCACCGCACGCCCTATGGAAAGGAACTGTGCATATGTGGCTTTTCGTGGCTTTTCTGGCCGTCCCGCTGATCGAGATCGCGCTGTTCATTCAGGTCGGGGGTCTGATCGGCCTCTGGCCGACGCTCGCGATCGTGGTTTTGACGGCCATTCTGGGGACATGGCTGGTGCGCTCGCAGGGTCTGATGGCGATCAACCGGCTGCGCGGCACGTTCGAGCGGCTGGACGATCCGACCGAACCGCTGGCGCATGGTGCGATGATCCTAATTGCGGGCGCGCTGCTGCTGACGCCGGGATTCTTCACCGATGCCGTAGGCTTTGCGCTGCTGACGCCGCCGGTGCGGGTGGCGCTCTTCAAATATCTGCGCGCCCGTGTGCAGGTGCACCGCTTTGAAATGGGGCAGGGGCCGCAGCGCCCCGCGCGCGAGGACGTCATCGAGACCGAGTATTCCGAGGTGCAGCCCCCCGAAGAGCCCCACCCGCCAAAGCGCCCCAATCATCCAGGATCACAATGGACCAAGCATTGAGCCTTTGACCGGCTCCTGCTAACCATTCATCAAAGAATTTCGGATTGGAGAAAACTTATGGCCGAAGAAGCAGCACCGAACGGCGCACAAGCCGCCGCCGCACCGCAGATCAAGATGAACGTTCTGGCGCAATTCATCCGCGACATGTCGTTCGAAAACATCCTTGCCCAGAAGGGTTCGGGCGGCGAGGTTAAGCCGGACGTTCAGGTCCAGGTCAACCTCGATGCCAAGAAGCGGACCACGGAAAACCAGTACGAGGTCGTGATCAAGCTCAAGATCGACAGCAAGAACAAAGGCAGCGAGGATCGCCTGTTCCTGCTCGAGCTGGAATATTCCGGCGTCTTCAACATCGAGAATGTCCCGGAAGAGCAGCTGCACCCCTTCCTGCTGATCGAATGCCCGCGGATGCTGTTCCCGTTCGTGCGCCGGATCGTGTCGGACGTCACGCGCGACGGCGGCTTCCCGCCGCTGAACCTGGAAACCATCGATTTCCTCGCGCTCTACCGTCAGGAAATCGCGCGCCGTCAGGCGGCGCAGGCGGCGGGCGAAACCAAGGCCGACGCCTGATCGCCTAGCGCGACCAGAGGGCGTTATCGCCCAGCTTCTCGACAAAGGCGGCGTGAGCCGCCTTTTCTTCTTCGCTCAGCCGCGAGGGCAGGGTCGTCGGCCGCGGCATCGGCCGCCAGTCTTCCTGCCCGCCGGTCCCCTGGCCGGACGAATGCGAGTGCGACAGGCCGAAATCCGGCTGCTTGCCGCCGATCAGTTCCAGATAGACCTCGGCCAGAATCTCACTGTCCAGAAGCGCGCCGTGCAGGGTCCGGCTGGAATTGTCGATGTTGAACCGACGGCATAGCGCATCGAGCGACGCGGGCGAGCCCGGGAATTTCTTGCGGGCGATGGCCAGCGTATCGACGGCGCGCTCCCACGGTATCGACGGGCGCTTGACCCAGGCCAGTTCGGCATTGAGAAACTTCATGTCGAAGGCGGCGTTGTGGATCACCAGCTTGGCATCGCCGGCAAAGGCGATGAACTCGTCCACGATCTGCGCGAAAACCGGCTTGTCCCGCAGAAAGTCGTCACCCAGCCCATGCACCTCAAACGCCTCTTGCGGCATCGCGCGTTCGGGATTGATGTATTGGTGATAGGTCTTGCCGGTGGGCACATGGTTATAAAGCTCGACCGCGCCGATCTCGACGATCCGGTCGCCCTGCTCGGGGTCAAAGCCTGTGGTTTCGGTGTCGAGAACGAGTTCACGCATCGCCGATCCGCTCCTGTATCGCTTGGACGACATCCTGCACCTGTGCGGCCGCATGCTCAAGCGTGTCTGTTGTGATCACAAAATCCGCCCGGGCGCACTTCTGCTCATTGGGCATTTGCCGCGCCAGGATCTGATCGAGCTGTTCTGCGCTCATCGTACCGCGCTCCAACACCCGTTTTCGCTGCTCTTCCGCAGGAACAGAGACACATGTGACCGCATCCATCTCAGCCTCGGCCCCAGTCTCGAACAGCAGGGGGATGTCGAAGACGCAGATGCTGTCGGCATGGGCCTTGGCGAAATCGTCGCGGTCTTGCCGCACCAAAGGATGCACGATCTCTTCGATCCTTTGCAGCGCCCCCGGGTCGTCCTGGATGATCTGCCGCAGCGCGTCGCGCGACACGCCTTGATCTGTCACCGCCGACGGAAAGGCCGCGCGCATCGGCGCAACCGCCGCGCCCCCCGGGGCGTAAAGCCGATGCACCGCCGCATCCGCATCCCAGACGACACAACCCAGATCGGCAAACAAACCCGCGGTCGTGGATTTGCCCATGCCGATCGAGCCTGTCAGGCCAAGCTTGAACCTCATCGCAGAACGGCGGCGCGGGTGGCCTCGTCTACCTCCGGCCGGAAACCGAACCAGCGTTCGAAACCCGGCACCGCCTGATGCAGCAACATGCCCAACCCGTCGACCACCTGGCACCCCTGTTCCGCCGCGACCCGCAAAAAGCGCGTTTCCAAAGGGGTGTAGACCAGATCGTTGACCACCGTGCCGGGCCGAAGCCCGTCAAGCGGCACGCGAAATTCCGGCTTGCCCACCATGCCGAGCGAGGTGGTGTTCACGACCGTCGCCGCGTCGTCCAGCACATTGCCTGCCTTGACCCATTCCACCACCGTCAAACGGTTGCCGAAATCCTCGCGCAGCTTTTCGGCCCGCAGGCGGGTGCGGTTGGTGATCCGGATCTCGGGCACGCCCACATCCAGCAGCGACGCCACGATGGCCCGCGCCGCACCGCCCGCGCCGAAGACCACGGCGGGCCCAGCAGTCGGATCCCAGTTCGGCGCGGATTGGCGCAGGTTCTCGATGAACCCATAACCGTCGGTGTTGTCCGCATGAATGCGTCCGTCCTTGCGGAAGATCAGAGTATTGGCCGCCCCGATCAGCGTGGCCCGGTCACTGACCTGATCGGCAATCGCCATCACACTTTCCTTATAGGGAATGGTGATGTTGACCCCGACAAACCCCATCCTGGGCATCTGCCGCAAACTGACCTCAAGATCCTCTGAGGCGATGTCCATCGGCACATAGAACCCCGGCAGCCCGTATTTCCTCAGCCAGTGCCCGTGCAGCCGGGGCGAGCGGGAATGCGCGATAGGCGAACCGATCACGCCGGCCAGCGGTATCTTGATATCGCTCATGTCGCCAAATCCCCTCTCAGAACCAGATGGTTCAGCAATTCCAGCAGCGGCAGACCGAGGATGGTGAAGTGATCGCCCTCGATCCGCGTGAAAAGCCGCACGCCTTCTTCCTCAAGCTTATACCCGCCGACCGAGTGGCGCACAGACTCCCAGTTGCGGTCAAGATAGTCTTCGATGAAGCCATCCGACAGATCGCGCATGTAAAGCCGCGCCTGGCCCACATGCCGCCAGGTCGGTTCGCCGTTTTCGTAAAGTACGGCAGCGGACAGCAGCATATGCCGGTCGTTGCACAGGCGTCTCAGCTGTGCGGCGGCCTCTTCGCGGGTTTCGGGTTTGCCAAGAATATCGTTCTTGTGCGCCAGAACCTGATCGCAGCCCAGGACCAGCGCGCCCGGATCCTTGGCGCTGACGCGGCGCGCCTTCATCTCGGCCAGGGCATCGGCGATGTCGCGGGGGCTGGCCTCCTCTGCGACCAGCGCATCCCGCACCGCGGCCTCGTCGATTCGCGCCACCTCGGTCCGGAAGGGCACACCGGCCGATTCCAGCATTTGGGCCCGGATCGACGACCCGGAGGCAAGGACAAGCTCGAATGACATGTGGATAGTTCGGTAGAGAACCCTGGTGACGACGCTGCGCATGTTTCTGCGGAAAAAGCCCGGACAATGCAAGCCGGGGACAAATCGGCGAAACCACCGGTGGATCAGCGCTTTTTTCCGGAAGGGATAAGGATAAATCGGATCCCGTGGGCAAAGCGGTCTTTCCACGGAACCTACTGCATTTGTCCCAGCTGGGGTTGAAACCCGAAGGTCGGATAATCATTTGTGCTGAAACGGATTTCCAGACCGTGGATGGGGTTCTCCACAGATTTGGGAAACGTCAGGCGCACAAAAATCACCCTGTTGAAAAGCCTGCGGGCAAATAAGTTATCCCAAGAAATCGGCTTCCCTAAGACATCATCATCTTTTCTTTCTTTATTTCTTTTTAAGAATGCCTTGTACCGGTCTCGATTGACTCTGAGAGCAGTGCAGGATACCTCCATCGTGCCCGTCCGGGCGATGACTTCCATTCCATAGCTACGAACTGCGCGGTTTCCCGCGCCAGAAGGTTGTACATGAGCACCGAGAAACTCAACCTTGCGGATCTGAAGGCGCATAGCCCCAAGGATCTGCTGTCCATGGCCGAAGAGCTTGAGATCGAGAACGCCTCGACCATGCGCAAAGGCGAAATGATGTTCCAGATCCTGCGTGAGCGGGCGGATGAAGGCTGGGAAATCTTTGGCGACGGCGTGCTTGAGGTCTTGCAGGACGGTTTCGGATTTCTGCGCTCGCCCGAGGCGAACTATCTGCCGGGCCCGGATGACATCTATGTCTCGCCCGAGATGATCCGCAAATACTCGTTGCGCACCGGCGACACGATTGACGGCGCCATTCGCGCGCCCGAGGATAACGAGCGGTACTTTGCGCTGATCAATGTCTCGCAGATCAACTTTGAAGAGCCCGAGCGTGCACGCCACAAGGTGAGCTTTGAGAACCTGACGCCGCTCTATCCCGACGAACGCCTGAAGATGGAGATCGAGGATCCCACCATCAAGGATCGTTCGGCCCGGATCATCGACCTGGTGGCGCCCATCGGCAAGGGGCAGCGCTGTCTGATCACCGCGCCGCCGCGCACCGGTAAGACGGTGCTGCTGCAGAACGTGGCGCATTCGATCGAAACCAATCACCCCGAGTGCTATCTGATCGTCCTGCTGATCGACGAACGCCCGGAAGAGGTGACCGACATGCAGCGGTCTGTGAAAGGGGAGGTCGTGTCCTCGACCTTCGACGAACCGGCAACGCGGCACGTGGCTGTGTCCGAGATGGTGATCGAAAAGGCCAAGCGTCTGGTCGAGCATAAACGAGATGTTGTTATCCTTCTTGACTCGATCACAAGACTTGGTAGGGCGTTCAACACCGTTGTGCCGTCCTCGGGTAAGGTTCTGACCGGTGGTGTGGACGCTAACGCGCTGCAGCGGCCCAAGCGGTTCTTCGGTGCCGCGCGGAATATCGAGGAAGGTGGGTCGTTGACCATCATCGCCACCGCGCTGATCGACACCGGCAGCCGCATGGACGAGGTCATCTTCGAGGAATTCAAAGGCACCGGTAACTCGGAAATTGTGCTCGACCGCAAGGTCGCCGACAAGCGCGTCTTCCCGGCGATGGACATCCTCAAATCCGGCACCCGGAAAGAGGATCTGCTGGTCGACAAGATCGATCTGCAAAAAACCTTTGTCCTGCGCCGCATCCTGAACCCGATGGGGACCACGGATGCGATCGAGTTCCTGATCTCGAAGCTCAAGCAGACCAAATCCAACGCCGAGTTCTTCGACTCGATGAACAGCTGATCCCGCCGGGGGTTACATGGATACGATCTTTGCGCTCGCAACGGCCGAGGGAAAATCGGGCGTTGCGATCATTCGCATTTCCGGGCCGGCGTCCTGGGCGGCGGTCGAACGCCTTTGCGGGTCCTTGCCGGCGCCGCGAATGGCCGGGCTGCGCCGCCTGAGGGCGGCGGATGGGTCGTTTCTGGACGATCCACTGGTTCTGTGCTTCGAGCAAGGGGCGAGCTTTACGGGCGAACAAAGCGCAGAGCTTCACCTGCACGGCAGCATTGCCGTGGTTCGCGCCGTCCTGCGCGAACTGGGTGCGCTGGACGGGTTGCGCCAGGCGGAACCGGGCGAATTCACCCGCCGCGCGATGGAGAACGGGCGGCTCGACCTGATCCAGGTCGAGGCGCTGGCCGACCTGATCGAATCCGAAACCGAATTGCAGCGGCAACAGGCCTTGGCGGTGCATGAAGGCGCGTTCGGTGACAAGGTGGCTGTCTGGCGCCGCGATCTGATCCGCGCCGCCGCTTTGCTCGAGGCGACGATCGACTTCGCCGATGAGGATGTGCCGGTTGATGTGTCGGACGAGGTTCGGGAGCTGCTGCAGAAAACCGATGCGGATCTGGAGCAGCAGATCGCCGGGTCTTTCATTTCCGAACGCGTCCGCACGGGCTTCGAGGTCGCCATTGTCGGCGCGCCCAATGTCGGGAAATCGACCTTGTTGAACGCGCTGGCGGGGCGAGAGGCCGCAATCACCTCTGACATCGCCGGAACGACCCGCGACGTGATCGAGGTCCGTATGGACCTTGACGGCCTCCCTGTTACGATCCTCGACACGGCAGGGATGCGCGACACCGACGACGTGATCGAGGCGATGGGCGTCAAACGCGCGCTGGAGCGGGCGCAATCGGCGGACCTCCGCATCTTTCTGATCGACGAGGGGACCGATCTGCCGGTCGATCCGTCGCCGGACGATCTTGTCCGGACCACCAAGGCCGACATGACCGGCGACCCCAAGGGGATTTCGGCCAAGTCCGGGCAGGGCGTGTCAGAGCTGATCGCGGAGATAAAGGACCGGTTGGTTCATCGCGTCCGCAAGGCCGGCCTTGCGTCGCGGGAACGTCACAGGGTGGCGATGATCCACGGCCGCGAGAACATCGCGCAGGCGCTCGAAATTCTTGAACACGGACCCGAGCAATATGATATTGCGGCGGAAGAGGTGCGCGTCGCAGCGCAGAAACTGTCCGCACTGGTGGGCCACGTCGACGTCGAGCACCTGTTGGACGAAATCTTTGCGAGCTTCTGTCTCGGCAAGTGAGGAGTGTTTCACGTGAAACACAATGACGCGGATGTAATCGTAATCGGCGGCGGTCATGCGGGGGTCGAGGCCGCGGCGGCCTCTGCGCGCATGGGTGCGAAGACGTTTTTGGTCACCCTGTCCGAGGACAACATCGGCGTCATGTCCTGCAATCCGGCGATTGGCGGTCTGGGCAAAGGCCACTTGGTGCGCGAGATAGACGCGCTGGACGGCGTCATGGGCCGCACCGCGGATATTTCGGGCATCCAGTTCCGGCTTTTGAACCGTCGGAAGGGACCTGCGGTTCAGGGGCCCCGCGCGCAAATCGACCGGCAGCTCTACAAGTCCGCGATGCTGGCCGAGATCAAGGGGACGCCGAACCTTAGCGTCGTTTCTGGCGAGGTGACCGATTTCATCCTCGAGCAAGACAAGATCGCTGGCATCCGGCTGGCGGACGGTAGCGATATTCGCGCTGCAGCCGTTATTTTGACCACGGGTACATTTTTGCGCGGCGTCATCCATATTGGCGATGTGGCGCGGCCTGGGGGGCGGATGGGCGACAAGCCTTCCGTCCGGCTGGCAGAGAGGATCGACGATTTCGGGCTTCCGCTCGGCCGGCTGAAAACGGGAACGCCCCCGCGTCTGGACGGGCGGACGATCCGTTGGGATGTGCTGGAGACGCAGCCAGGCGACGATGATCCCGTGCTCTTTTCCTTTCTGTCGAAAAGGGTTTCCGCGCGGCAGGTGCCCTGCGGGATTACGCACACAAACGCGCACACACATGAGATCATCGAAAAGAACCTGTCCCGCTCGGCCATGTACGGCGGTCACATCGATGGCGTGGGCCCGCGCTATTGCCCCTCGATCGAGGACAAGATTGTCCGGTTTGCGGACAAAACCTCGCATCAGATTTTTCTCGAACCCGAGGGGCTGAGCGACGACACCATCTATCCGAACGGCATTTCGACGTCGCTGCCCGAGGATGTGCAGCGCGACTATGTGCACAGCATCGTCGGGCTTGAAGAGGCGGTGATCCTCCAGCCTGGCTACGCCATTGAATACGATTACGTGGATCCACGCGCGCTGGATGCTACGCTGGCGGTGAATGGGTTGAAGGGGCTTTACCTCGCCGGGCAGATCAACGGCACCACCGGATATGAGGAGGCCGCCGCGCAGGGCATGGTGGCTGGACTGAACGCGGCGCGTCACGCCTTTGCGGGCGAGCGGGTCACCTTCAGCCGCGCGGACAGCTATATCGGCGTCATGATCGACGATCTTACCACGCGCGGCGTGTCGGAACCCTACCGCATGTTCACCTCGCGCGCTGAATTCCGTCTTTCGTTGCGCGCCGATAACGCGGATCAGCGGCTCACGCCTCTCGCCATCGTGCTGGGTATTGTGTCGGAAGAGCGTCGCAAAGCCTTTCTGGAAAAGCAGAATGCACTGGACTCCGCCAGGGAGCTTCTTGAATCTAGCGTTTTGACTCCCTCGGAACTGCGGGCAGGGGGTCTGCCGGTGAAACAAGATGGGCAAAAGCGTAACCTCTTCCAAGTGCTGGCTTTCCCCGAGATCGGTTTTGAGGATATTTCACCCCTGGTGCCGAACGTGGATGAGATCACTGCCAAGACCCGCCAGCAGCTGGAAACAGACGCGCTCTATGCGAATTATGTCGAGCGGCAGCAAAAAGACGTCGAAGCGCTTAGACGGGATGAGGCCTTGGCGATCCCCGTGGATTTCGATTTTGAGGAGGTCCAAGGCCTGTCCGCAGAATTGCGCGGTAAACTGACCAAGGCGCGGCCGGAAAGCATCGGCCAAGCCGCCCGGATTGATGGGATGACGCCTGCGGGCCTGACACTGGTGTTGTCGAAGCTGCGTCAGAATATGCGCAAACGCTCAGCATGACCGCTGATCTGGACAGCGTCGTAGGCCATCCTGTTTCACGTGAAACAATCGAGCGGCTCGAGCACCACGTTGTTTTGTTGAAGAAGTGGTCGCCCAAGATCAATCTCGTCGCACCCGGGACGTTGGCAGATGCATGGCAGCGACACGTCCTGGACAGCGCGCAGTTGTTCCGTTTGATCCCCGAGGGCGCCCGGTCCTATCTCGATGTCGGCAGCGGTGCGGGGTTCCCCGGTTTGGTGGTTGCAGCGCTTGCGAAAGAACTGTTGCCCAAACTTGAAATCACGCTTGTTGAAAGCGATCAGCGGAAATGCGCGTTCCTGCGGAGTGTTTCACGTGAAACAGACCTTGGGGTCACTGTCCTGTCAAAGCGTATCGAAAAGCTCGCTCCGGTACAAAGCGATGTGATCAGCGCCCGGGCCGTGGCCGATCTAACCAGCCTGCTGGATATTACGGATTTGCACCTGAAACCCGACGGGCTCGCGCTTTTTTCAAAAGGCGAAAGCTGGCAGAACGAAGTTCTTGCTGCACAGGCAAAATGGCGCTTTCGCTATGAGGCGCACGCAAGTATAACCAAGAAAAACGCAGTAATCCTGGCAATTCACGAGCTTTCGCATGTCTGACCTGTCCCGCCCGCAGGGCCCCAAGATCGTCGCGGTGGCGAACCAGAAAGGGGGCGTTGGCAAGACGACGACCACCGTCAATCTGGGTGCCGCGCTGGCGGAACAGGGCTTGAGCGTATTGGTCGTCGATCTTGATCCGCAGGGCAACGCCTCGACCGGGTTGGGCATTGATCCAGAGCGGCGCGATTACACGACCTACGATTTTCTGCTGGACGATGCGCCTTTGGCTGACATCATTCTGGACACAGGCATCGAAAACCTGTCCATCATCCCGGCAACCGTCGATCTAAGCTCGGCGGATATGGAGCTGATGTCGTCAGAAAAACGCAGTTTCCTGCTGCATGACGCGCTGCGTCAGCATGGGATGGATACCTACACGTTCGACTTCGTGCTGATCGACTGCCCGCCGTCTCTCAACCTTTTGACGGTCAACGCGATGGTCGCCGCGCATTCCGTGCTGATCCCGTTGCAGAGCGAATTTTTCGCGCTGGAAGGGTTGTCGCAGCTGATGTTGACAATCCGCGAGGTGCGGCAGACGGCGAACAACGATCTGCGGATCGAGGGCGTCGTTCTGACCATGTACGACGCGCGCAACAACCTGTCGCAACAGGTCGAAGCGGATGCGCGCGCCAATCTGGGCGAGCTGGTCTTTCAAACCGTCATCCCCCGAAACGTCCGCGTCAGCGAGGCGCCGTCCTTTGCCATGCCTGTTCTGAATTACGACACCGCGTCCAAGGGCGCGCGAGCCTATCGGGATTTGGCGGTCGAAGTGCTGCGGAAAAACGCGAAACTCGCGGCTTAGGTCGCCAACTGAAGGAGCAGTAAGATGGCGGACAGGAAAGAAGCACGTCGCGGTTTGGGGCGCGGATTGTCGGCTTTGATGGCCGATGTCGATCCTCAGACCGCATCGCCAGCGCAGGGTTCGGCCGGCCAGGGCGGTGTGACGCGCATCCCGATCGAGGGGCTGGAGCCGAACCTCGATCAGCCGCGCCGCAGTTTTGACGAGGACCGGCTGGCGGAATTGTCCGAATCGATCCGTGCCAAAGGCGTTCTTCAGCCGCTGATCGTCCGGCGCAAGCCGGGGTCGGAGGACACGTATCAGATTGTCGCCGGGGAACGCCGCTGGCGCGCGGCGCAGCGGGCGCAACTGCACGAGCTGCCGGTTCTGGTGCGCGAATTCACCGATACAGAGGTTCTCGAGGTTGCGATCATCGAGAATATCCAGCGGGCCGATCTGAACCCGATTGAAGAAGCGGCGGGCTACAAGCAGCTGATGTCGCGCTTTGGTCATACGCAGGAACAGATGGCCGAGGCCCTGGGCAAAAGTCGCAGCCACATCGCAAACCTGCTTCGGTTGCTGAACCTGCCGGATAGTGTGCAGAAAATGGTAATGGATGGGGTCTTGTCCGCTGGTCACGCGCGGACCCTGGTGACCGCAGAGAAACCGGAAGAGCTTGCGCAGAGGATTGCGACCAAGGGGCTTTCGGTGCGCGAGGCGGAAAAGCTGGCGAAGGCCGGGAGTGACAAGGGGGAGGCGTCCAAGAAGCCCGGATCAAGCGGTGTTGGTGTCGAAAAGGACGCGGACACCAAGGCGCTGGAGGGCGATCTGTCCGCGGCGCTCGGGATGAAGGTCTATGTCGATCATAAGCCGGGCGGGGAGTCGGGCCGGGTGACGATCAGCTACGACACGCTCGAACAACTGGATTCGCTCTGCATGATCCTGAGCAGGGGCGATTAATCCGGCAACAGCCGTTCGATCACGCTGTTGAGCACCATGCGCCCTCGCAGCGTCGCGCCGACCCGTCCTTCTTTCGACCAGAGCATTCCAAGCTGGACAAGGTCCTGAACCGCGTCCTGGGGCAGGGCGTGATCGGACAGGCGGCGCACGCGGTCGACATCTATCCCTTCTCTGACCCGTAGCCCCATCATGATGGCTTCACCCACATGATCTTGTAGGCTCAGCGGCCCCCATGTTGAGGTCGTGGCACCGCCCTCGGCGGCGTCGAGCCAAGCCTTGGGCATCTTCAACGCATCGAAAGCGTGGCGCTGGCCGTTAATCGTCAAACGTCCATGCGCACCAGGGCCGACTGCGGCCCAGTCGCCGTTACGCCAATAGATCAGGTTGTGCCGCGATTCCGCACCGGGTTTGGCGTGGTTCGAGACCTCGTAGGCGGGCATTCCGGCGACGGTGCAAAGCTTTTGCGTCACCTCGTACATATCCGCCGCCAAGTCGTCATCCGGCAACCCGCGCAAACCGCCAGCGCGGGCGCGGTCCCAAAAGGCGGTGCCTTCCTCGATAGTCAGCTGGTAAAGCGACAGATGATCGGCGGCCATGTCGAGCGCGGTGGAAAGCTCGGCGCGCCAGTCGTCCAGCGACTGGTTCTGCCGCGCATAGATCAGATCGAAACTGACCCGGCCGAAGGTCTGTCGCGCGATCTGAAACGCAGCCTGCGCCTCGGCGGCACTGTGCAACCGGCCCAGACGGCGCAGATCGGGGTCGTTCAGCGCCTGGATGCCCATCGACACGCGGTTCACCCCGGCGCGGGCGTAGCCTTCGAACCGGGCGGCCTCGACCGAGCGGGGGTTGGCCTCCATCGTGATCTCGATGTCGTTGGCCCAGGCCCAGTGGTCGCGGCTGGCGCGAAGCACCGTTTCGACCGTTTCGGGCAACATCAGAGACGGAGTCCCGCCCCCGAAAAAGATCGAGGACAGCGCGCGGCCTTCGGTTTTTTCACCCTGAAGGCGGATTTCGCGGGCCAGAGCCTCGGCCCAGCGGGTCTGATCGACCTGCGCGACCACATGGCTGTTGAAGTCGCAATAGGGGCACTTGGCCTCGCAGAACGGCCAATGGACGTAAAGCCCGAACCCGCCGTTCTGCCAATCCTCAGTCAAAGCAGCCTTTCACGAACTTGGCGAAGGCGTCGGCGCGGTGGCTGATCTTGTTCTTTTCCCAGCGGTCCATTTCACCGAAGGTGATGTCGTATCCTTCGGGCTGAAAAACAGGGTCATAGCCGTGCCCCTGATCGCCGCGCATGGGCCAGACGACCTTTCCTTCCATCACGCCGGGGAAGACCTCGTCATGGCCATCGGGCCAGGCCAGCACCAGGGTGCAGCAGAACCGCGCGGTCCACGGTTCGGGCGCACCGCGTTCCAACAGTTCGTCATGGGCGCGCGTCATGGCCATGACAAAGTCGCGACCGGAGTCTGTTTCGGCCCAATCGGCGGTGTAGATGCCGGGCGCCTTGTCCAGCGCGTCGATCTCGATCCCGCTGTCGTCGGACAGCGCGGGCAGGCCGGTGGCCTTGGCGGCGGCATGGGCCTTGATACGGGCGTTTTCCACAAAGCTGGTCCCGTCCTCGACCGGTTCGGGCAGGTTCATCTCGGCGGCGCCGACGACGGTCACCCCGAAGGGCGCCAGAAGATCGGCGATCTCTTCCAGCTTGCCCTTGTTGTGGGTCGCGACCAGCAGGCGGTCGCCGTTGAACTTGCGGGTCATGCGGTGGCCGCCAGCTGCGCCTCGACCAGATCGGCGACGCCGGCCTCGGCCAGGTCCATCAGCTGCGCCATCTGATCGCGCGAGAAGGTCGCGCCCTCGGCGGACATCTGCACCTCGATCAGCTGGCCGTCGCCGCGCAGGATGAAGTTGCCGTCGACCCCGGCCTCGCTGTCCTCGGGATAGTCGAGGTCGAGAACGGCCTGCCCGGCGTAAATCCCGCAGCTGACCGCCGCGACGGGCGAGATCAGCGGATCGCTGATCACCTCGCGCGCCTTCATCAGCTTGTTGACGGCCAGCCGCAGCGCAACCCAGCCACCGGTGATCGAGGCGCAGCGGGTGCCACCATCGGCCTGGATCACGTCGCAATCGACAGTGATCTGTCTCTCACCCAGCGCAACGCGGTCGATCCCGGCGCGCAGGCTGCGGCCGATCAGGCGTTGGATTTCCACCGTGCGCCCGCCTTGCTTGCCCGCCGTCGCCTCGCGCCGCATCCGGCTGGTGGTCGAGCGGGGCAACATGCCGTATTCCGCGGTCACCCAGCCAAGCCCGCTGCCCTTGATGAAGGGCGGCACACGGTCCTCGACGGTGGCGGTGCAGAGCACATGGGTATCGCCCATTCGAATCAGACACGACCCTTCGGCGTGTTTCGTGACATCCGTTTCGATTGAAACGGCGCGCATTTCGCTTAAATTCCGTCCAGACGGTCTCATGAGATCCTCTCCAAAGCTTTGCTTGGGGATATGGTCGCCGACCGTTGCTTGCAACCCTGATTGACCTTTGGGTCAGGCCGTCTTTAATGACCGGGGTGGATTGGAATGACGATGCAGGACGCCGCACATCTTCTGGAACAGATGAACGACCGCTCGCGCGAGGTGTTTCGCCGGGTGGTCGAGGGGTATCTTGACACTGGTGAGCCGGTCGGGTCGCGCACGCTGACGCGCACGCTTAGCGAAAAGGTGTCTGCCGCGACGATCCGCAACGTCATGCAGGATCTGGAATTCCTGGGCCTTCTCGACAGCCCCCATGTCAGCGCCGGCCGCATTCCGACGCAGCTGGGGCTGCGGATGTTCGTGGACGGGCTGCTGGAGGTGCGCGAGCTCGACAATGACGACCGCGTCAAGCTGGACGCGACAATGTCGTCGAACGCCGACAATGTCAGCGGTCTGCTGGACCGGGTCGGGTCGGCCTTGTCTGGCGTGACCCATGGCGCGTCTTTGGTGCTGACGCCCAAGCACGAAGCGCCGATGAAGCACATTGAGTTCGTCAGCCTCGGCCACGACCGCGCGCTGGTGGTTCTGGTCTTTGCCGACGGCCATGTGGAAAACCGGCTGTTCACGCCGCCACCCGGGCAGACGCCCAGCTCGATGCGCGAGGCGGCGAATTTCCTTAATGCCCTGATCGAGGGGCGCACCCTGTCCGAGCTGCGGCGGGTGATGACGCTGGAAATCGCCAAGCGGCGGCAAGAGCTCGATTCGCTGGCGGCGGATATGGTCGAATCGGGGATGGCGATCTGGGATAGCGAGTCAGACAATTCCGGGCGTCTGATCGTGCGAGGCCGGGCGAATCTGCTGGGGCAGGACGGGCAGGCCGAAGAGCTGGAGCGCATCCGCAGTCTGTTCGACGACCTCGAGCGCAAACAGGACATCGCCGAATTCCTCGAACTGGCCGAGGACGGCGAGGGTGTGCGCATTTTTATCGGGTCGGAGAATAAACTTTTCTCACTTTCGGGTTCCTCTCTGGTGGTGTCTCCTTATATGAACGCTGACCGTAAGATCATTGGCGCGGTGGGCGTAATCGGCCCCACGCGTCTGAACTATGGCCGGATTGTCCCGATTGTGGACTACACGGCGCAGCTGGTGGGCAAGCTTATCTCCGACCGGAGCTAGAGGTACGAATGGCAGATCCGAAGAAAGAAGATTTTCTCGACGATATCGAAACGGCCGAGGCCGAGGCTTATGCTGACGATATGGCCGAGATTGACGATGAGGCGATGGAACTGGACAGTCTGCGCGCCGAGCGGGACGAACTGAAGGACCGTTTCATGCGCGCGCTGGCCGACGCCGACAATGCGCGCAAACGTGCGGACCGGGACCGTCGCGAGGCGCAGCAATACGGCGGCACGCGAATCGCACGCGATCTGCTGCCGGTCTACGACAACCTGCACCGCGCATTGGCCGCTGCGAAGGAAGAGCAGGGCGATGGCCCGGCAAGCCCCATCGTCGAGGGTGTGGAACTGACGCTGCGCGAGCTGATGAAGGTATTCGAACGCCACGGCGTGACGCGCATCACCCCCGAGGTCGGCGAAAAATTCGACCCCAAGACGCATGAAGCCATGTTCGAGGCGCCGGTGCCCGGTACCAAGGCGGGTGACATCATCCAGGTGTCGACCGAGGGCTTCATGCTGTACGACCGGCTGCTGCGTCCCGCACAGGTCGGCGTCAGCTCGACCCCTGCGTCATAGGTCAATGCGGGTCTAATCTCGCGCCAGCGCCTTGAGGTCGTAAAGCGCCTGCAAGGCCTCGCGCGGGGTCATTTCATCCGGATGTATGTCCTTCAGCCTGTCCTCTACGGGGGACGGGCCTGACTTGGGTGCGGGCGGCGGCGTTGCGCTGACGGCGGAAAAGAGTGGCAGATTGTCGATCAGCGCCTTGGGCGATGTCTTGTCCCGCTCGCCCTTTTCCAGCGCATCCAGAACCGTGCGGGCCCGTTCGATCACCGGCTTGGGCAGACCGGCCAGCTGCGCCACCTGCACGCCGTAGCTGCGGTCGGCGGCGCCGTCGCGGACCTCGTGCAAAAAAATCACCTCGCCGTTCCATTCCTTGACTGCCACGGTGGCGTTGCGCACCCCGTCGAGCTTGCCCGCAAGCGCGGTCAACTCGTGGTAATGTGTGGCGAACAGCCCGCGCACCCGGTTCCCGGCGTGCAGATGTTCCAGCGTGGCCCAGGCGATGGAAAGCCCGTCATAGGTCGCCGTGCCGCGCCCGATCTCGTCGAGGATCACAAGCGCGCGGTCGTCGGCCTGATTGAGGATCGCGGCGGTTTCGACCATCTCGACCATGAAGGTCGAGCGCCCGCGCGCCAGATCGTCAGACGCGCCGACACGGCTGAAAATCTGGCTGACCAGCCCGATATGCGCGTTGCGCGCGGGAACATAGCTTCCGATCTGCGCCAAGAGCGCGATCAGCGCGTTCTGCCGCAGGAAGGTCGATTTACCGGCCATGTTCGGCCCGGTCAAAAGCGTGACCGATGCGGCCTCGCCATCAGCGCTGAGGTCGCAATCGTTGGCGATGAAGGTCTCGCCCGCCTGTTGCAGCGCGCGTTCCACCACCGGGTGACGACCGCCCTCGATGGCAAAGGCGCGGCTGTCGTCAACATGTGGCTTGCACCAGTCCTGCGCGCGCGCCAGATCAGCCAGTGCCAGCGCCAGGTCGATCTCGGCCAGCCCCAGCGAGGTTTCCGAGATCGCCGGTGCGACCTCGAGAATAGCCGCTTTCAGGGTGTCATAGAGCCGCTTTTCGATCTCCAGCGCTTCGCCGCCGGCGTTGAGGATGCGGGTTTCCAGCTCTGACAGCTCGACCGTGGTAAAGCGCACCTGGTTGGCGGTGGTCTGGCGGTGAATGAACGTATCCGACAGCGGCGGCGACTGCATCTTTTCGGCATGGGTCGCCGTGGTTTCGATGAAATAGCCCAGCACGTTGTTGTGCTTGATCTTGAGCGACCCGACCCCGGTCTGCGCCGCATAATCCGCTTGCATACCCGCAATCACGCCGCGCCCTTCGTCGCGCAGTTTGCGGGCCTCGTCGAGCGCGTCGTCGTATCCGGGCGCGATGAAACCGCCGTCGCGGGCCAGCAGAGGGGGTTCAGCGACCAGCGCGGCATCCAGCAGGTCGATCAGCGGGTCGTGGCCGGTCAGCGCGCTGCGCGCCTCGGCCAGAAGATCGGGCAGTTCGGCACTCGCCAGCGTCTCGGCAATATCGGATGCCTGGGTCAGCGCGTTGCGGACCGCCGCCAGATCGCGCGGGCCGCCGCGATCCAGCCCGAGCCGCGACAACGCGCGGTCCAGATCGGGCACCTTCCGCAGCATATCGCGCAGGGATAGAGCCTGATCCGCCTCGATCGCCCAGTCGATGGCCGCCAGCCGATCGTGCACGATCGCAAGGTCGCGCGAGGGCGAGGTGATCCGCCGCTCCAACAACCGCGCACCGCCTGCCGTGACCGTCCGGTCGATGACCGACAAGAGCGACCCTGAACGCCCGCCGTTCATGGAATGCGTCAGTTCCAGGTTGCGCCGCGTAGCCGAGTCGATCTGCATCAGCCGACCGATGGCGTCCTTCTGCGGAGGGCGCAGCAGCGGCAGGCGGCCTTTCTGCGTGATGTCGAGGTAATCGACAAGCGCCCCCATGGCCGACAGTTCGGGCCGCGCGAAATTGCCGAACCCGGCCAAAGTCTGCACCCCGAAGAGCGCGCACAGCCGCGCCTCGGCCCCGGTGCTGTCGAAGGACGCGGGGGCAAGCACCGTGGGCAGGATCCCCAGATCCGACAGCACGGCGCGCAGAGTTTCCTCGACGCTTTCCGACACCAGAACCTCGCTTGGGGCAAGGCGCGCCAGCTCTGCGCCGATCCGGGCCTGGGTCAGGGGCATGACGTGAAACGCGCCGGTCGAGATATCGGCCCAGGACAGGGCAAATTCGTCTCTGACCCGGCACAACGCCGCCAGATAATTGTGCCGCCGCGCTTCAAGCAGCGATTCCTCGGTCAGGGTGCCGGGGGTGACCAGCCGTATCACGTCGCGCTTGACCACGGATTTCGACCCGCGCTTCTTCGCCTCGGCAGGGCTCTCCATCTGTTCGCAGACCGCCACGCGAAAGCCCTTGCGGATCAGGGTCTGCAGATAGCCGTCGGCGGAATGCACCGGCACGCCGCACATGGGGATGTCGTCGCCCGCGTGCTTGCCCCGCTTGGTCAGCGCAATGTCCAGCGCCTCGGCCGCGGCGGCAGCATCGTCGAAGAACATCTCGTAGAAATCGCCCATCCGGTAGAACAAGAGCGCATCGGGGTATTGCGCCTTGATCTCGAGATATTGCGCCATCATTGGCGTTACACTGCTGCTGTTAGCGCTCACAGACTACCCCCTGCTGCTTTGTCGTGACATTAAGGCCTGCAACACGGCGGCGAAACCCGATATTCCCGCCGCAGCATTGGGAACGGACATGTCGAAACTGAAATTCACCCGCGAAGAGGCGCTGGCCTTTCACTTGGAACCCACCCCCGGCAAATGGGAGGTCAACGCGACCGTCCCGATGACCACGCAGCGGGATCTGAGCCTGGCCTATTCCCCCGGTGTCGCGGTGCCCTGCGAGGATATCGCCGAAAACCCCGAGCTGGCTTATGACTATACCAACAAGGGCAACCTGGTGGCCGTTATCTCGAACGGGACGGCGGTGCTGGGGCTGGGGAACCTCGGCGCGCTTGGGTCGAAGCCGGTGATGGAGGGCAAGTCGGTGCTCTTCAAACGCTTCGCCGACGTGAATTCCATCGACATCGAGCTGGATACCGAGGACCCGGACGAATTCATCAAGGCCGTGCGGCTGATGGCGCCGACCTTTGGGGGCATCAACCTCGAGGACATCAAGGCGCCTGAATGCTTCATCATCGAGCAGACGCTGAAAGAGCAGCTGGATATCCCGGTGTTCCACGACGACCAGCACGGCACGGCGGTGATCTGCGCCGCGGGGCTGATCAACGCGCTGCATCTCAGCGGCAAGGATATCGGCGACGTCAAGATCGTGCTGAACGGTGCGGGGGCGGCGGGGATCGCCTGCATAGAGCTGCTCAAGTCGATGGGCGCCAGGCATGACAATTGCATCGTCTGCGACACCAAGGGCGTCATCTATCAGGGCCGCACCGAGGGCATGAACCAGTGGAAATCCGCCCATGCGGTCAAGACCGAGGCGCGCAGCCTCGAGGAGGCGATGAAAGGCGCGGACGTGTTCCTGGGGGTCAGCGCCAAGGGGGCCGTCACACCCGACATGGTCGCCAGCATGGCGGACGATCCGGTGATCTTCGCCATGGCGAACCCCGACCCCGAGATCACGCCCGAAGACGCCCATGCGGTGCGCGCCGATGCCATCGTCGCCACCGGGCGCAGCGACTATCCGAACCAGGTGAACAACGTTCTGGGCTTTCCCTACCTCTTCCGCGGGGCGCTGGATATCCACTCCCGCGCCATCAACGACGAAATGAAGATCGCCTGCGCCGAGGCGCTGGCGGCGCTGGCGCGTGAGGATGTGCCCGACGAGGTGGCGCTGGCCTATGGCAAGAACCTGACCTTCGGGCGGGATTACATCATCCCGACGCCCTTTGATCCGCGCCTCATCCACCGCATTCCGCCCGCTGTCGCCAAGGCGGGGATGGACACCGGCGCTGCGCGGCGTCCGATCATCGACATGGAGGCCTATGAGGTCGGTCTGCGCGGGCGGATGGACCCGACCGCCAGCATCCTGCGCGGCATCAACGCCCGGGCCCGTGCGGCGCAGGCTCGCATGATCTTTGCCGAGGGCGACGACCCCCGCGTGCTGCGCGCGGCGGTGATGTATCAGAGGTCGGGTCTGGGCAAGGCGTTGGTCGTGGGCCGCGAGCCGGATGTGAAGGCCAAGCTGGAGGCCGCCGGGCTGGGCGACGCCGTGCGCGAGATCGAGGTCGTGAACGCCGCGAACACCCGCTATCTCGAGACGTACAAGGCATTTCTCTACCAGCGGCTTCAGCGCAAGGGCTTTGACCGGACCGATATTCACCGCATGGCGGCGCGCGACCGGCATGTCTTTGCCGCGCTGATGCTGGCGCATGGGCATGGCGATGGGCTGGTCACCGGGGCGACGCGGAAATCGGCCCATGTGATGGAGCTGATCAACCACGTCTTTGACGCCGACGCCCAGCACGGCGCCGCCGGGGTGACGACCCTGCTGCACAAGGGGCGGATCGTGATGATCGCCGACACGCTGGTGCACGAATGGCCCGACGAGCACGACCTGGCCAATATCGCCGAACGCGCTGCCGGGGTGGCCCGGCATCTGGGTCTGGAACCACGCGTGGCCTTCGTCAGCTTTTCGACATTCGGCTATCCGGTGTCGGAACGCGCGGAAAAGATGCACCTGGCCCCGGATGTGTTGGCAAAGCGCGGCGTCAGCTTTGAATACGAGGGCGAGATGACCGTCGATGTCGCGCTCAATTCCCACGCGCAAGAGGCCTATCCCTTCCAGCGCCTGACCGGCCCGGCGAATATCCTCGTTGTGCCCGCGCGGCATTCCGCCTCGATCAGCGTCAAATTGATGCAAGAGATGGCCGGTGCGACGGTGATCGGGCCGATCCTGGCCGGTGTCGACAAGTCGATCCAGATCTGTTCGACCAACATGACCGCGAACGACATTCTGAACATGGCGGTTCTTGCGGCGTGCAAGGTGGGCTGAGGATGACGATCTACAACCTTGGCTCCATCAACGCCGATCTCTTCTACCAGCTTCCGCATCTGCCGGGGCCGGGCGAGACTCTGGCCTCTGACACGCTGACCCGGGGCTTGGGCGGCAAGGGTGCGAACATGTCCGTCGCCGTGGCGCGGGCGGCGGCGCATGTGGTGCATATCGGCGCGGTCGGCGCGGATGGGCGCTGGGCGGTTGAACGTCTGACCGAATACGGCGTCGACACCCGCCACATCGCCACCGCGGCCGAGGATACCGGCCATGCGATCATCCTGGTCGACGCGGGGGGCGAGAACTCGATCATCCTGCATCGCGGCGCGAATTGGACCTTGTCAGAGACTGAAATCGCCCTCGCGCTGGAACCCGCAGTCCCCGAGGACACGTTCCTCTTTCAGAACGAAACCAACGCGCAAGCCGAAGGCGCGCGCATGGCGTCTGCCAAGGGAATGCGCGTGGCCTATGCCGCGGCACCCTTCGATGCCCGGGCGGTGCAGGCAGTGTTGCCGTTGCTCGATCTGCTGGTGCTGAACGAGATCGAAGCGGCGCAGCTTCAGGCGGCCACGGGTCTGTCGCCCGATAAGCTGCCGGTGCGGGATGTCGTCGTGACGCTGGGGGCCGAGGGCTGCCGCTGGTACAACACCGATGACGGCACCGATCGGGCCTTTGCCGCCATTCCGGTGACGCCAGTCGACACCACAGGCGCGGGCGACACCTTTACCGGCTATCTTATCGCCGGGTTGGATCGGGGGATGCCAATGGCGCAGGCCATCGGTCTTGCCACGCAGGCGGCGGCGATCATGGTGACACGGGCCGGGACGGCCGACGTGATCCCAGATCTGAAGGATGTGCAGGACGCCCGGCTTTAGCCACTGATAAAGGGCGCGTCCTTGCCCCACAGCTTTTCGATCCGCGCGTCGCGTTTGCAGCCCTTGCGATACCGCTTGTAGGCATCCGCCTGCCGGATCGCGCCGAACCGGGTCAGCACGCGCTTGGTGCCCTTGTAGTAATCCTGATGATAGGCCTCGGCCTTGTAGAACAGTCCGGCCTCAAGGATCGGCGTCACGATCTTGCGCCCCAGCGCCTTTTCGGCTTCAGCCTTCGCCCGTGTCGCCGCTGCCTTTTCCGCCGGGTTAGAGACGAATATCGCCGTGCGATAGCTGTCGCCCCGATCGCAGAACTGCCCGCCCGCATCGGTCGGATCGACCGAGCGGAAGAAGAGGTGATAAAGCTCATCGCGGGTCACGACGCCGCTGTCGTAGTCAATGCGCACCGCCTCGTAATGGCCGGTGCCGCCGCGCGTGACTTGCTTGTAGGTAGGGTTCTCGGTGGTGCCGCCGGTATAGCCCGACACGGCCTCTGTCACCCCTTTGACCTTCTCGAAATCCGCCTCGACGCACCAGAAACAGCCGCCCGCGACGACGATATGGCGCAGCTCTCCGGCATGGGCGCGGTGGGCGTTGATTGCCAGTCCTGCAAGGATCATCAGCGACAATAGCCAGGGGCGAGCGGTCATCAGGTGGGGCATTGTGGTCTCCTCTCTCATACAGGCTGCGCCCGAGCGGCACATCCCGCAAGGGCCGCAACACGATTTCACCGGAAGGTGAGCTTGCGTGACCCGAACGGCGGGCCTAGCGTGGCGGCATGGATCAGGTCACCACACATCAGGCGCAGGACGATGCGCGCAATGAAAACATCCTCATCTGGGTCGATGGCCAGCTGAAACCGCGCGCCGAGGCGACGGTCAGCGTCTTCGATTCCGGCTTTATGCTGGGCGACGGGGTGTGGGAGGGATTGCGGCTCTATCATGGGCGCTGGTCGTTTCTGGACGAACATCTCGACCGGCTGTTCGAGGCTGCCAAGGCCATCGATCTGGACATCGGGATGGACCGCGCCAGCGTGATCGCCGCGCTGGAGCAGACGCGACAGGCCAACGGGATGGAGACGGACGCCCACGCGCGCCTGATGGTCACGCGCGGGGTGAAGGTGCGGCCGTTTCAGCACCCGTCGCTGTCGCGGTCAGGTCCGACGATGGTCATCATCATGGAACATTCCCGCCCTTCCATTCCGCGCCCTATTCGCCTCGCCACCGTCCCGCAAATCCGCGGCCTGCCGATGACCCAGGATCCCAAGCTGAATTCCCATTCCAAGCTGAATTGCGTTCTGGCCTGTATCGCCGCCGAAAAGGCTGGCGCGGACGAGGCGCTGATGCTGGATGTGCA
This sequence comes from Aestuariicoccus sp. MJ-SS9, assembly GCF_032586235.1. NCBI lineage: Bacteria > Pseudomonadati > Pseudomonadota > Alphaproteobacteria > Rhodobacterales > Paracoccaceae > Aestuariicoccus > Aestuariicoccus sp. MJ-SS9. The sequence continues at coordinate 72,424 of NZ_JAWHTD010000006.1, read as the reverse complement.
TGGCTTCGTGAACACCACGAATGCCTGCAACTTCTTCATCGTCCGCAAGGGCGAGGTTTGGACCAGTACGGGCGATTACTGCATGAACGGGATCACGCGGCAAAAGGTGATCGACCTCTGCCGCGCCAACGGGATTCCGGTGTTCGAGCGGAATTATTCGCTGGTCGATGCCTATGGCGCGGACGAGGCGTTTCTTACGGGAACCTTCGGCGCGCAGACGCCTGTGTCGTCCATCGACGGGCGGCAGATCGGCGACGGGCAGATGGGGCCGGTGACGGCGCGTCTTCGGCAGCTTTACAAGGAGCTGGTGGGGGCCTGATGCGCATCGCGATGTGGAGCGGGCCGCGCAATCTGTCGACGGCGATGATGTACGCCTTTGGCCAGCGCGCGGATGTCCACGTGGTAGACGAGCCGTTCTATGGCCCTTACCTGCGCGCCACCGGCCTCGATCACCCGATGCGAGATGCTATCGTCAAAAGCCGCCCGGAAGGCACGTTCGAGGTGGAACAGAGCCTGATCGGCCCGATCCCGGGCGGCAAACCGCATGCCTATCACAAGCATATGTGCCAGCACATAGTCCCGGGCATTCCGCGCGGGTTCATGGCCGAGTGCGTCAACGTCTTTCTGATCCGTCACCCGGCGCGCGTGGCGGCGTCGTTCCTAAAGGGCTATCCCGAGACGACGGCCGAGGATCTGGGTTTCCGCCTGCAGGCAGAGCTTTACGATCATGCCTGCGCGCTGGGCCAGACCCCGGTGGTGATCGACAGCGCCGATATCCGCGAAAACCCCGAGGCGATGCTGCGCCAGCTTTGCGATGCGGTGGGGCTCGACTGGGATCCGGCGATGCTGTCCTGGCCCCTGGGCGGTCATCCGGCGGACGGGGTCTGGGCCGCGCATTGGTACGGCGCGGTGCACCGGTCCACGGGCTTTGCCGGGGCAGAGGGGGCGCTGCCGGACACGACGGGGTTCGAAGAGATGGTGGCCGAGGTCATGCCGTTCTACGACCGGCTTTCGGCGGTCAGGCTGACGGCCTAGCCGATCTCGTCCTGCGTGATCGGGCATCTTGCGCCGGAATAGAGTCTGTTCAGCACGTTCGCAAGGACCGGCGGCGCATCTGGCACCGCTTCGAAAAGGGTCATGCAGGACCGCACATTGAGTGCATCGACTTGGCCAAGAATATCCTCGGGCGGCGTGCCCGCGTGGGACAAAAGCAAGTTAGACACCTCGACCAGCCGCGGGCCCAGAACGGGATGCGCCAGATAGGCCGTCGCGTCATCGAGACCGGACAACCCGAAATGCCGGGCGCGCAGGGACCGGCCAAGGCTGGCGAGCTGCGGAAACACCCACCAGATCCAGTGCGTTGTCTTCCGCCCGGCGGTCACTTCTGCCACCACCTGATCCCAGACCTTGTCCTGGGCAGCGACGAATTCGGAAAGATCGGCCATGGGTTAGTTCCGTCGAAAATCAGTCTCTATCTCGGCTTAACCCGCGAAAACGTCATCCGAAACAGGATCCAGAAGCCGAGGCAGAACACCAATCCGCCCAGCGCAAAGCACCCGCCGCCCAGCAGCCAAAGGTCGTCGGCACCCGGTATCCGGACATAGCCGTAACCGGCATTGTAGAGGATCGTCTGCGTGCTGTCCTCGGCCCAGCCATAGGCCGAAGAGCCGAATTGGGTTTGCAGGCTATGAGGGATGCCGTCCGGGGACTGGAACGAGAATTCGGGCCAGTAGGTACAGCCGTCGTCATCGCAGGAGCGATTGGATGCGACCAGCAGCGCCTCAATGGGCACCGCATTTCTCAGAAAGCTGAAGGTCGTGACCAGCTGCCAAAGGCCGAAGCCGCCGAAACCGGCGCCGAAGAGGATGAACATCATGGCGCCCGCGAAGGTCGGCCAATCCACTCGGAACCGGCCAACCCGCGACATGGTCTTAGCCCTTCAGCCGGCGATCACGCGCCGCCAGCAGTTTCAGGCGCAGGGCGTTCAGCTGGATGAACCCGGCGGCGTCTTTCTGGTCGTAGGCGCCGGCGTCGTCCTCGAAGGTCACATGGGCCTCGGAGTAAAGCGAATGGTCCGACCAGCGGCCGACGGTGCGGGCGAGACCCTTGTAGAGCTTCAGCCGGACGGTGCCGGTGACGTGTTCCTGGCTGCGGTCGATCAGCGCCTGCAGCATCTCGCGTTCGGGGCTGTACCAGAAGCCGTTGTAGATCAGCTCGGCGTATTGCGGCATGATCTGGTCTTTCAGATGCGCAGCGCCGCGGTCGAGCGTGATCTGTTCGATCCCGCGATGCGCCTCAAGCAGGATGGTGCCGCCGGGCGTTTCGTAGATGCCGCGCGACTTCATGCCGACAAAGCGACCCTCGACCAGATCGAGACGGCCGATGCCGTGCACGCGGCCGTATTCGTTGAGCCGGGTCAGGATCGTGGCGGGCGACAGGGCCTCGCCGTTGATCGACACCGCATCGCCTTTTTCAAAGCCGATCTCGATATATTCGGGGGTGTCGGGCGCGTCCTCGGGGTGGTTCGTGCGCTGGTAGACGTAATCGGGGGCCTCTTGCGCGGGATCCTCCAGCACCTTGCCCTCGGACGAGGTGTGCAGAAGGTTGGCGTCGACCGAGAACGGCGCCTCGCCGCGCTTGTCCTTGGCGATGGGGATCTGGTTCTTTTCGGCGAAGTCGATCAGCTTGGTCCGGCTGGTCAGATCCCATTCGCGCCACGGCGCGATGACCTTGATGTCGGGGTTGAGCGCATAGGCCGCCAGTTCGAACCGCACTTGGTCGTTGCCCTTGCCAGTGGCCCCGTGCGCCACGGCATCGGCCCCGGTTTCGGCGGCGATCTCGACCAGCCGCTTGGAAATCAGCGGCCGCGCGATGGAGGTGCCCAGCAGGTAGAGACCCTCGTAAAGCGCATTGGCGCGGAACATCGGGAAGACGAAGTCGCGCACGAATTCCTCGCGCACGTCCTCGATATAGATGTTCTCGGGCGCGATCCCCAACAGTTGCGCTTTCTCGCGCGCCGGTTCCAGCTCTTCGCCCTGGCCCAGATCGGCGGTGAAGGTCACCACCTCGCAACCGTATTCGGTTTGCAGCCATTTCAGGATGATCGAGGTGTCGAGGCCCCCGGAATAGGCAAGCACGACTTTCTTGGGCGCGGTCATTGGCTGTGTTCCTCTGTCAGGATTTGCCGCGCGGGGTAACGTGTTTTCGACCCCGGGGCAAGATTGCCCGCGTTGACCTGCCTTGAAAGCGTGATAGGCGTGGTCGGACCGTGTTTTGCGTAAGGATCGTTCCGATGAAAGGCTGGCACATCTTCACCCATTCCGTCCGTTTGGTTTTGAACAACCTCGGGGCCGCGCTGCGGGTGTCTCTGGTGCTCTACCTCGTGCAGGTGGCCAACCAGCTGTATGTCTTCGCCAACCCGCCCGTGATGACCGATCTCGGTGGCGGGATGGAAATGCCGATGATGGATCCGGGCGCGATGGTCGTGAACCTGATCCTTGGCTTGCTGGCGGTCGTTGCGAGCCTCTGGATCGCGGTGGCGTGGCACCGCTTTGTGCTGGCCGAAGAATATCCGACCGGCTGGCTGCCGCAATGGCACGGATCCTATATGATGGCCTATCTGGGGCGGTCGATCCTGATCGCGCTGATGGTGGTACTGGCGGTGATCGTCGCCTCTGTCCCGGCCGGGCTGATCGCGGCCGGGCTTGCGCCGCTTGGCGCGGCGGTGTCGCTGGGGATCGTGGGGCTTGCGGCTTATGTGTTCTTCCGGCTGGGGGTGATGCTGCCCGCCGCGGCGCTGGGCCGCAAGCTGACGCTCGGCGAGGCATGGGACGCGACAAAGGGCGAGTCGGGCACCATTCTGACGCTCGCGCTGATCGTCATCGGGGCCAGCGTGGTGATCCAGTTGCCAAGCTGGCTGAACGGCGATCCGACCTCGGTCATCAACCTGATCTACGGCCTGGTGGTGAGCTGGTTCGCCACGGTCATCGGGATATCGGTTCTGACCACGCTTTACGGCCATTTCGTCGAAGGCCGATCCATCGACTAAGGCTTGCCTTGACGCCGGGCATGGGCCACGAGTGACGCATGGACGAGTTTAAGCAGAACGCCCGCCTGGCCGAACAGGCCATGCGCGAGGTCTTTCCCGCCACGCCGCTTTTGCGCAATGCCCATCTGTCGGAGCGCTACGGCTGCGACCTCTGGCTCAAGCGCGAGGATCTGAGCCCGGTGCGCAGCTACAAGCTGCGCGGGGCGTTCAACGCCATGCGCAAACATCCCGACGTGCCGCTTTTTGTCTGCGCAAGTGCGGGCAACCACGCGCAGGGCGTCGCCTTCATGTGCCGGCATTTCGGCAAGAAGGGTGTGATCTTCATGCCGGTGACGACGCCGCAGCAGAAGATCCAGAAAACCGGCATGTTCGGCGGCGACGCGATCGAGATCCGGTTGATCGGCGATTATTTCGACGACACGCTGAAAGCCGCGCAGGAATTCTGCGCCGAGGCCGGTGGGCATTTCCTGTCGCCGTTCGACGATGACGACGTGATCGAGGGCCAGGCCAGCGTCGCGGTCGAGATCGAGGCGCAGCTGGGTCACGCCCCCGACCATCTGGTGCTGCCCGTGGGTGGCGGCGGGCTTAGCGCCGGGATGCTGAGCTATTTCGGAACGGAATGTCAGTATACCTTTGTCGAACCGGCGGGTGGGGCCTGCCTGCGGGCGGCGCTGCAGGCCGGGCGTCCGGTCAAGCTCGATCAGGTGAACACCTTTGCCGATGGCGCGGCGGTGGGTCAGATTGGCGCGCGCACCTTTGCCCGTCTCAGCGGCGTCGGCCTTGCCAATACGCTGACCATCCCCGAGGACCGGCTGTGTACCACGATCCTCGAGATGCTGAATGTCGAAGGGATCGTTCTGGAACCGGCGGGGGCGCTGTCTGTCGATGCGCTGAAAGACCTGGGGCAATCCATCGCCGGGCGCACCGTGGTCTGCGTGACCACCGGCGGCAATTTCGATTTCGAGCGTCTGCCCGAGGTCAAGGAACGCGCGCTGCGCTATTCCGGGGTGAAGAAGTACTTTATCCTGAGGATGCCGCAGCGGCCCGGGGCGCTCAGGGATTTCCTGAACTTTCTTGGCCCCAAGGACGATATCGCCCGGTTCGAGTATCTGAAGAAATCGGCGCGCAACTTCGGGTCGGTCCTGATCGGTATCGAGACCGAGGATCCGCAGGGTTTTGAGACGCTGTTCGAAAAGCTCGACGCGCATGGCTTCGCCTATCAGGACATCACCGACGATGAGGTCCTGGCGCAATTCGTGATCTGATGCGGTTCGCCGGGCGCAGCGCGGTCGTCACCGGTGCGGGGCAGGGGATCGGGCGCGCCATCGCCCACGCGCTGACGGCGCAGGGGATGCGGGTGCTGGTGTCGGATCTGGATGGCGCGGCGGCGGCAAGGGTCGCGGAAGAGATCGGCGGTCACAGCCTGGCCTGCGATGTGCGCGACCCTCGGCAGATCGCGGATCTGGTGACCCATGCCAACCGGGTGCTTGGCCAGATCGACCTGTGGTGCTCGAACGCCGGGTTTGCGCGTGGCGACGGCGACATGGCGGTTTCGGCGGATGATGCGCAATGGCAGGACAGCTGGGATGTGCACGTGATGGCCCATGTGCGCGCCTGCCGCCTGATCCTGCCCGACATGATCGCGCGCGGCGAAGGCTGGCTGTTGAACGTGGCCTCGGCCGCGGGGCTGTTGTCGCAGATCGGCGACGCGGCCTATTCGGCGACGAAACACGCCGCCGTCAGCCTGGCGCAATCGCTGGCGATCAGCCATGGTGACCAGGGGATCAACGTGTCGGTCGTTTGCCCGCTTTACGTCGCCACCCCGCTGCTGGGCTATGACGATGACCGCGCCGAGGATCGCCCGCACGACCGGGTGATCCTGCCCGACGATGTGGCCCAAGCGCTGGTCGAGGGGCTGAGGGCGGGGCGCTTTCTGATCCTGCCGCACCCCGAGGCCGCCGATCTGGCCCGGGGCCGCATGGCTGACATGGACCGCTGGATCGAGGGGATGCGCAAATTGCGCGCGCGTGTCTGGGACGACGAAAACCCCGACCTGCGCGATCTTCACCGCAGGATTTAGGCCACGCGGGCGTGCAGACCGGTCAGGAAATCGGTTTTCGAGGCATGATAGAGCGCACGGACCCCGTCTGTTTCTATGGCCGAGACATCGCCTGCCGACGCCTCGGATTCGCCCTTGGCGCAGAGCGCGGCGAACCCCTTGAAACCCAGGTTCAACGCGGCCCCTTTCAGGAAATGCAGCGCTGATTCCATTGCGGCGGGGTTGCCCGCGTCGTCGCCCAGCCGATCGAGCGCCTCTTCAACCTCGGTCAGGAAGAGCTCGATCACCTCGTCAAACCCATCCTCGCCCATTTCTTCGCGCAGCTCCAGGGCGCGGTCCCAGTCGATCATCCAAACCACCTCCTTGGGGTGGTATTGGCGGCAAACCTGAACAAGACGTTTAGGCGCGAATGGGAATTCCAAAGCATTTTAACATTTAGATGGCGTTAAGCCGACGGATGCTAATCAGATTTTCGTTCGAGTAAGACGCGGGAGAGCCTGGTGCACACGGCCAAGATTTCAGATGCCGAATTTTCGGCCGCCGATTCGACGCTCCGCCGCGTGCTGGTGGTCGACGACAGCCGGCTACAATTACGGATCATCACCGGTATTCTCGATCGGCTGGGGTTCGAGGTGATGCAGGCCAGTTCCGGGCAGGAGGCGCTGGAAATCTGCCGCCGGACCCCGCCCGATCTGGTGCTGTCGGACTGGATGATGCCGGGTATGGACGGGTTGGAGTTCTGCCGCCATTTCCGCGACATGCCGCGCCAGGGCTATGGCTATTTCATCCTGCTCACCTCGAAATCCGAAAAAGGCGAGATCGCGCGCGGGCTCGATGCCGGGGCGGACGATTTCCTGACCAAACCGGTCAATTCCGACGAATTGCGCGCCCGGATCAATGCCGGTGCAAGGGTCATCGCGATGCAGCAGCAACTGTGTTCGCAGAACCGGATGATCACCGAAACGCTGGACCGTCTGCAGGCTGTCTACGACGAGATCGACCGCGATCTGCAGCAGGCGCGGACGATCCAGCAGGCGCTTGTCCCGGATCGCAGCCGGGTTTTCGGGACGTCGCGGGTAAGCATGCTGCTCAAGCCCTGCGGCCATGTCGGCGGCGATCTGGTGGGGGCCTTCGCATCGGATTACGCGCAGATCGGCGCCTATGGCATCGACGTGTCCGGGCACGGGATCACCTCGGCGCTGGTGACCGCGCGCGTGGCGGGCTATCTGTCCAGTCTGTTTCCCGAACAGAACCTCGCCTTCGACCGCGATTGCGCCGGTTTTTCCAGCATGCGCCGGCCCGAACACGTCGCGCAGCTGTTGAACGAGCGTCTGTCGGCAGATCCCGGCGTCGCCGAATACATGACGATGGCCTTTGCCAAGGTCGATCTGCGAACAGGGCGGACCCGACTGGTGCAGGCCGGCCATCCGCCGCCGCTGCTGCTGAAGGCGGATGGCGGTACGCGCTTTCTGGGCGACGGCGGTCTGCCGATCGGGCTTGTGGACGAGGTGTGCTATGACCCCGTCGATTTCGTGATGGCGCCGGGCGACCGCCTGCTGATCTATTCCGATGGCTTCACCGAGGCGGAGCTAAGCAATGGCGGGATGCTGGGTGAAGACGGCTTGCTGGACATCGTCGCCGATTGCGACGGGCATGGAGAGGGCCCGGAATTTCTCGACGATCTCTTTTGGCGGCTGAGCAAGCGGATGGACCATGAACAGAGCCTGCAGGACGATGTGTCTGCAACGCTGGTCGAATTCGATATGCTCGGCGGCGCTCAGCCGCAATAACGCGCGACAAAGGCCCGGTCGCCGGGATTGCCCAGCTCGCGGCGGGCGCGTTCGTGCGGCATCCAGAGCGCCAGGTGGTTGTCCTCTTGCGCGGGACCATGCGCGCGGATCGGCTGGGCCATGTAGATCGTGCAGAGCTTTTCGGCCCAAAGATCGTATTCCGGCATGTAGGTGAAACGGCGAAAGGCCCCGATACGGCGCGGCCGCGCGATGTGCCAGCCGGTTTCCTCGAACACCTCGCGATAAAGCGCCGTCAGGGGCGATTCGCCCGGATCGACCCCGCCGCCGGGCAGCTGAAATTCGGACCAGGGCCGCTCCTGATGGGTGACCAGCAACGACGCTCCGCGCGGCAGAATCGCGTAAACCCCGGGTCTGCGGATATATTTCCTGCCGTTCTCCGGCGGTCTGCCATACCGTGGGATCATAGCTTGCCCCTTGGTCCCTGCCTTGTGGTCGCCTATATGGTCGCGGTATGCCAACCCCCGGCCCATAAGGAAACCCCATGACCTTAGGCACAAAAATCGCCTGGGACGATACAGTCCTGCCGTTTCAGCTCGATCAATCCGACATCCGCGGCCGCGTGGCGCGGCTGGATGGCGTGCTTGACGGGATCCTGAAGCAGCACGATTACCCCGCCCCGGTCGAGGCGCTGGTGGCGGAAATGGCCCTGCTGACCGCGCTGATCGGCCAGACGATCAAGCTGCGCTGGAAGCTGTCCTTGCAGGTTCAGACCAAGGGCGCGGTGCGGATGATCGCCACGGATTACTACGGCCCCGAGAAAGAGGGCGATTCGGCCCGCATTCGCGCCTACGCCAGTTTCGACGCTGGCCGCGTGACCGGCGCCGCGCCGTTCGCGCAGCTTGGCGAGGGCTATTTCGCCATCCTGATCGACCAGGGCAAGGGCACGACGCCCTATCAGGGCATCACCCCCATCGCCGGCGGCAGCCTGCGCGAATGCGCCGAGGCCTATTTCGCCCAGTCCGAACAGCTGCCCACGCGGTTTTCGCTGTCGTTCGGCAAATCGACCGAGCCGGGCATCGCCGAGCATTGGCGCGCCGGCGGGATCATGGTGCAGCACATGCCCAAGGCCTCGCCCTTCGCGAAGGACGGCGGATCGGGCGAGGGCGGCCTGCTGGCCGCGCGCGACATCGTGCACGACGACGACAGCGAGAACTGGAACCGGGTGAATTTCCATCTCGATACGGTCGACGATATCGAGCTGATCGGCCCGACGCTGCCGCCGACGGACCTGCTGGTGCGCCTGTTCCACGAGGAAGGCCCGCGCGTTTTCGATGCGCAAACGGTGCGTTTCGGCTGCACCTGTTCGGAGGATCGGGTGCGCCAGTCGCTGTCGATCTATTCGGCCAGCGACATCGAAAAGATGACCACGGACGACGGCATCGTCACCGCCGATTGCCAGTTCTGCGGCGCCCATTACGAGCTGGACCCCGCCACCGTGGGGTTCGAGGCCGATGACGACGGCAAGTGATCAGATCGAGGCGCTTCGGCGCGCGCTTGCGCAGGGCAGCGCGGCGTCGTCGGACTTCGATCTGAATCCGGGCGTGGTGCTGCCCGAAGGCCGCAAACTGCGCGCCGCCGGGGTTCTGATGGCGGTAGAGGAGCGGACCGGCGGGCTGGATGTCTGGCTGACCAAACGTTCCTCGGCGCTGCGGCATCATCCGGGGCAGGTGGCGTTTCCGGGCGGCAAGCAGGACGACACCGACGCCGACGCGACCGCCGCCGCCCTGCGCGAAGCCGAGGAAGAGATCGGCTTGCCGTCTGCGTCGGTCGACATCCTCGGGGCCTTGCCCCCGCATGAGACCGTGACCGGCTTCATGATCACGCCTGTGATCGGCCGCGTCACCGCGCCCTTCGATCCTCGCCCCGAACCCGGCGAGGTGGCCGAGGTGTTCGCTGTGCCGCTGGCGCATGTCATGGACCCCGCGCGTTACACGGTGCAATCGCGCCGCTGGCGCGGGCAGCGGCGGCATTACTATGCGGTGCCCTTCGGGCCGTACTACATCTGGGGCGCGACCGCGCGGATCCTGCGCGGGCTGGCTGACCGGATGGCGCCATGACCCGCGTCACCGGCGATTGGCTGACGGCCCCGGCCACGCAGCGGGTTCTGAACCTGCTGACGGACGCCGGGCATCAGGCGCTGGTCGTCGGCGGCTGCGTGCGCAATGCGTTGCTGGGCGTGCCGGTGTCGGATGTGGATATCGCGACGGATGCGGTGCCCGAACGGGTCATTGCGCTGGCCGAGGCCGCAGGTCTGAAACCGGTGCCCACAGGGATCGACCACGGCACCGTGACCGTGGTGACCGAAGGCGAGGGGCTGGAGGTCACGACCTTCCGCAAGGACGTGGAAACCGACGGCCGCCGCGCGGTGGTGCATTATTCGACCCGGATCGAGGATGACGCGCTGCGCCGCGACTTCACCATGAACGCGCTTTACGCGCGCGCTGACGGGACGGTGATCGACCCGCTGGGCGGCCTGCCCGACCTCGAGGCGCGCAAGGTTCGCTTTATCGAGGACGCAACCACTCGCATCCGCGAGGATTATCTGAGAACGCTGCGCTTTTTCCGGTTCACCGCCTGGTACGCCGACCCCGAGACCGGGTTCGACGCCGATGCGCTGGCCGCAATTGCAGACACGCTGGACGGGCTGGAGACGCTGTCGCGCGAACGGATCGGCGGCGAGGTGATGCGCCTTCTGGGCGCGCCCGATCCGGCGCAGGCGGTGGCGATCATGGCGCGGACCGGCGTCCTGACGCGGATCATGCCGAGGGCCGATTCGCGCGCTTTGGGTCCTCTGGTTGCCGCCGAGGCGGCGCTGGGCCTGACCGCCGATCCGGTGCGGCGGCTGGTATCGCTGGGTCAGGTCGATCCGGTCGGGCTGCGCCTGTCGAAGGACCGGCAAAGGCGAGTTGCGCTTTACCAGAGCCTGATTTCGGGCACCGAGACGCTGGCAGAGATCGCCTATCGCCACGATATCCAGACAGCGCTTTCGACGCTCGCGCTGCGAAGCGCTATGCTCGAAACTCCACTGACTGCGCCCGACACGGTCGCGCTGAAAGCCGCCGAAAACGCGCGACTGCCGGTCAAGGCGCGCGATCTGATGCCAGAGTATCAGGGGCCCGCCCTCGGTGCCCGCCTGCAAGAGCTGGAAACGCGGTGGATCGCCTCGGGCTTTACGCTGACGCGCGAGGCGCTTCTGGCGTCCGAAGATGAGCGTTGATCCGCTTTACCTCTTTGTCTTTCTGGGTCTCTTTTCCCCCGGCCCGAACGTCATCTTGCTGACGTCTTCGGGCGCACGGTTCGGGTTCCGCGCCACGGTGCCGCATCTGCTGGGGGTCGCGGCCGGGGTCGGCGTTACCTCGGGTCTGACCGGGCTGGGGATCGGGGCGATCCTCCTGGCCTATCCGGCGCTGAAACTGACGCTGAGCATTCTCGCCAGCGGCTGGATTCTGTGGATGGCCTGGGGGCTGTGGAACGCGCGCCGCAAGACCGCCGAAGCCGAGGCGCGCCCCATGACCTTTGTCGAGGCGGTGCTGTTCCAATGGGTCAACCCCAAGGTCTGGGCGGTCGCGCTGACCGCCGCCTCGGCCTATCCCGGCGGGCAGGGGCCACTGTCCGAGGCGCTGCGGCTGGCCTCGGCCTTTTTGGGCATCAATCTGGGCGTTTGCCTCTTCTGGACTGGCGCGGGCGCGCTTCTTGCCTATCTGTTGACGACGCCGCTTGCGTGGCGCGTGTTCAACCGGGCGATGGCCGTCGCCCTGGCCGGGTTTTCCGTCATGGTCTTCCTCTAGGGAATCGGAAAGACTGCGCCCAAATCCGCAGGAGCCCGTACCGTGTTCCGGTATTTCGAACGACTCGTCGATCCCTATGCGCCCTATGAGGCCACGGACACACCGCCGACGCGGCTGTGGCCGTTCCTGCGCGACTATTCGCAGCCTTTCCGCCGCGTCTTCATATGGGCGGCGCTGCTGTCGGTGGTGGTGGCGTCGGTCGAGGTCGGGCTGATCGCGGCGATGGGTTGGGTGGTCGACATTCTGGCGGGCGACCCGGCCCAGGTCTGGGAGCAGCACGGCACGGCGCTGATCGGGCTGGCGCTTTTCATCCTGATCCTGCGTCCGCTCTTGCAGGCGCTGGATGTGCTGGTTCTGAACAACGCGATCATGCCGAATTTCGGCACGCTGATACGCTGGCGCGCCCATGCGCAGGTGTTGCGGCAATCGGTGGGCTGGTTCGAAAACGACTTCGCTGGCCGCGTTGCCAACCGCATCATGCAGACGCCCCCCGCCGCCGGTGAGGCGGTGTTCCAGGTGTTCGACGCAATCACCTTTGCGCTGGCCTATGCGGCGGGGGCCCTGGTGCTGCTGGGGCAGGCCGATCCGCGGCTGATGGCGCCGCTGATCCTCTGGCTGGCGGGCTATGCGCTGCTGATCCGCTGGGTGATCCTGCGCGTCGGGCCTGCGTCCAAGGCCGCTTCGGACGCCCGAAGCGAGGTCACGGGCCGCGTGGTCGACGCCTATACCAACATCCATTCGGTCAAGATGTTCGCCCATCACGACCGTGAGCTGGACTATGCCAAGGACGCGATCGAGCGCACGCGCGAGACGTTTCAGGTGGAAATGCGGCTCTATACCATCATGGACGTATCGCTGGTCGCGCTGAACGGGTTGCTCATCGTGTCGGTCGTGGGCTGGGCCGTGTACCTCTGGATGCAGGGACAGGCGAGCGTCGGTGCCGTCGCGGCGGCGACCGCGCTGACGCTGCGGCTTAATGCGATGACCGGCTGGATCATGTGGGCGCTGACCACGTTCTTTCGCCAGCTCGGCGTCGTGGCCGAGGGGATGGAGACGATCTCGCAGCCGATCGCGCTGGTCGATGCGCCGGACGCCAGACCGCTGGAGATGGACAAGGGCGAGATCCGGGTCGAGGACCTGTCGCATCATTACGGGCGCGAGGCGGGCGGGCTCGACAATATCTCGGTCACAATCGCGCCGGGCGAGAAGGTGGGGCTGGTGGGCCGGTCGGGGGCCGGGAAATCGACCCTCGTCAAGTTGCTCTTGCGGTTTTACGACGTCGAGCAGGGCCGCATTCTGATCGACGGGCAGGATATCGGCCATGTCACCCAGGACAGCCTGCGGCTGAATATCGGGATGGTGCAGCAAGACAGCGCGCTGCTGCACCGGTCGGTGCGCGACAACATCCTCTACGGCCGCCCCGACGCCACCGAGGATCAGATGATCGCCGCCGCGAAACAGGCGCAGGCGCATGAGTTCATCCTCGATCTCGTCGATCCGCAGGGGCGGACGGGGTATGACGCGCAAGTGGGCGAGCGGGGGGTCAAACTGTCGGGTGGGCAGCGGCAGCGGGTGACGCTGGCGCGGGTGATCCTGAAGAACGCCCCGATCCTGTTGCTGGACGAGGCGACAAGCGCGCTCGATTCCGAGGTCGAGGCGGCGATTCAGGACACGCTTTACGACATGATGGAGGGCAAGACGGTGATCGCCATCGCGCATCGTCTGTCCACCATCGCCCATATGGACCGCATTCTGGTGCTGGATCAGGGCCGCGTTGTCGAAGAGGGCCGCCACGACGCGCTTTTGGAACACGGCGGGCTATATGCCCAGTTCTGGGCGCGTCAATCCGGCGGGTTCCTCGATATCGACACGAAGGCCGCCGAATGAAGCCGAGCAACTGGATCGATCCCTTAGCGCCCGCGCGCGGCGCGCCGCCGCGCCGGCTGATGCCGTTCATCGGCTGGGCGCTGCGCGGCAGCGGAACGGCGCTGGCCGCGGCGGGGATCGTGTCGGTTCTGGCCGGAGTGGTCGAGGTGATGGCCGCCTTGCTGCTGGGCCGCGTAGTGGACGCCGCGCTGACCGCCCCGGCGGGCGAGGTGTTCAGCGACCAGACGGGCATTCTGCTCTTTTCGCTGATCTTTTTCATGGTCCTACGGCCACTGTTCTTTGGCACGAATGCGCTGATGCAGAACCTCGTGGTGGGGCCGAACCTTTATAATCTGGTGCTGCAACGGCTGCACCGGCATACGCTGGGCCAGTCGGTCACCTTCTTTGACGACGATTTCGCGGGGCGCATCGCGCAGAAGGAAATGCAGACGGCGCGGGCGCTGACGGACGCCACGGTTGAGATCCTGCAGACGGTGCTCTTCGCGCTGGCGTCGGTGGCCGGGGCGGTCCTGCTGCTTGGCACGGTGGACGTGCGGATCGCGCTGGGGCTCGTGGTCTGGATGGTGTTTTACCTTTGGATGATCCGCTTTTTCATGCCGCGCATCCGCAAACGGTCCAAGGCGCGGGCCGGGGCAAGGGCCATGGTGACCGGGCAGATCGTGGATACGGCGACCAACATCAAGACGGTCAAGCTGTTCGCCCATGCGGATCACGAGGACAAGGCGGCGCTGAACGCCATGGGCGATCTGCGCGCCAAGGCGCTGGCCTATGGCGAGGTGTCGGTGCTCTTCCGCTTTTCGCTGATGGCGCTTGCGGGGGTTCTGCCGGTGCTTCTGGTGGGCGGCGCGCTTTGGTACTGGTCGCTTGGGCTGATCTCGGCGGGGGATATCGCGGCGACGGGCGCGGTCAGCCTGCGGCTGGCGCAAATGACCGGCTGGGTCAGCTTCACGCTGATGGCGCTTTACGCCAATGTGGGCGAGGTCGAGGATGGCATGCGCACCCTGACGCCACCGCACCGGCTGGTCGACAAGGACGACGCGACCGAACTGTCGGTGCCCCGGGGCGAGATCGCCTTGCAGGACGTGGGCTTTGCCTATGGCCGCCGGACCGGCGGGGTCGAGCATATCGACATGACCATCGCGCCGGGCGAAAAACTGGGGATCGTCGGGGCCTCGGGCGCGGGGAAATCGACGCTGGTGGCGTTGCTTTTGCGGCTCTACGACACCGAAAAGGGGCGCATTCTGATCGACGGGCAGGACATCGCCCATGTCACCCAGGAAAGCCTGCGCCGCCAGATCGGCATGGTCACGCAGGAAACCGCCATGTTCAACCGCTCGGCCATGGACAACATCCGCTATGGCCGTCCCGACGCGACCGAGGAAGAGGTCTTTGCCGCCGCCCGCAAGGCCGAGGCGCATGAATTCATCATCGGCCTGCGCGACCACATGGGGCGCGAAGGCTATGCGGCGCATCTGGGCGAACGGGGGGTCAAGCTGTCGGGCGGTCAGCGTCAGCGCATCGCGCTGGCCCGCGCGATCCTGAAGGACGCGCCGATCCTTGTGCTGGACGAGGCGACAAGCGCGCTCGATTCCGAGGTCGAGGCCTCGATCCAGCAGGCGCTGGACCGGGTGATGGAGGGCAAGACCGTGCTGGCCATCGCGCACCGTCTGTCGACCCTGTCGAGCATGGACCGGATCGTCGTTCTGGATAAGGGGCATGTGGCCGAGACCGGCACGCATGAGGACCTTCTGGCGCGCGGCGGGCTTTACGCACGCTACTGGGAACGGCAGTCGGGCGGATTCCTGAACGCGCAGGAAGCGGCGGAATAGCCGGGCCCTCTCGACGCGCGGGCCTGCTCGGGGCAAAAGGCACGGCATGGAACGTCTTTACATTGAACGTCTGGGGCATCGGGGCGACGGGATCGCGCCGGGCCCCGTCTATGTCCCCGGCGCGCTGCCGGGCGAGGAGGTCGAGGGCGAGACGGTTGACGGCGTCATGGCCGCGCCGCGGATCGTCACGCCGTCGGATCAGCGGGTGCGCCCGCCGTGCAGCCACGCGCGGTCCTGCGGCGGCTGCCAGTTGCAGCACGCGACCCAGGCGTTCACCGCCGACTGGAAGACCGAGGTGGTGCAGCAGGCGCTGGCCGCGCATGGGCTGGAGGCGCCGCTGCGGGGCATCGTGACCTCGCCGCCGCGCTCGCGCCGCCGCGCGGTCTTTTCGGCGCGGCGCACCAAAAAGGGCGCGTTGGCCGGTTTCCACATGAAACGCTCGGACGTGATCGTCGCGGTGCCTGAGTGCCAGCTGGTGCGCCCTGCGATCGCCGCCGCGCTGCCGCTGGTCGAGGCGCTGGCGGTGGCCGGGGCCAGCCGCAAGGGCGAGATTTCGGCGCTGGTGACCGACAGCCTTGCGGGGCTCGACGTGTCGGTGACGGGGGGCAAGCCCATCGACGCCGCGCTGCGCTCGGCGCTGGCCGATCTGGCGCGCGAGTATGACCTCGCGCGGCTGAGCTGGGACGGAGAGTCGCTCTTGCGCCGCGCGCCTGCGCAGCGGATGGGCCGGGCGCAGGTCACGCCGCCGCCCGGCGCTTTCCTGCAGGCCACCTCCGAGGGCGAGGCCGCGTTGCTGAGCGGCGTCGAAGAGGCGCTGGACGGCGCCACGCGCATCGCCGATCTTTTCGCCGGATGCGGGACCTTTTCGCTGCCGCTGGCCGAAACCGCCCCGGTGCATGCGGTGGAAGGCGACGCGGCCATGCTGGCGGCGCTGGATCACGGGTGGCGCAACGCCACCGGCCTGAAACAGGTCACGCATGAGGCGCGCGACCTGTTCCGCAATCCGCTTTTGCCGGATGAACTGAAAGCCTTCGACGCCGTGGTGATAGACCCGCCACGCGCCGGGGCGGCGGCGCAGGTGGCGCAGATCGCCGAGGCCCGCGTGCCACGGGTCGCCCATGTGTCCTGCAACCCGGTGACCTTCGCCCGCGACAGCGCGGCGCTGGTCGCGGGCGGGTACGCGCTGGAGTGGGTGCAAGTGGTTGACCAATTCCGCTGGTCCACCCATGTGGAACTGGTCGCCGCGCTGCGTTTCAAAGGATAGTCCATGCCGTTTCGCCAAAAACTCGACCGGTTTCTCGACCGCAACATCGTGCGCAACACGATCATCGGAGTGATCATCTTCAACGCCGTTCTGTTGGGGCTCGAGACATCGGACCAGGTGATGCAGGCGGTCGGCCCGCTGATCCTGCTGCTGGACAGCCTGTGCCTTGCGGTCTTCGTGGCCGAGATCGCCGCCAAGCTGGTGGCGCGCGGAGCGGGGTTCTTCCGCAATGGCTGGAACATCTTCGATTTCGTGATCGTCGGGATCGCGTTGGTGCCCGCCGGTCAGGGCTTTGCGGTGCTGCGGGCGTTGCGCATCCTGCGGGTGCTGCGGCTGGTGTCGGCCACGCCGCGCCTGCAAAGGGTGGTCGAGGGCTTTGTCACAGCGTTGCCGGGCATGGGCAGCGTGTTCCTGCTGATGGCGCTGATCTTTTACATCGGGGCGGTCATGGCGACCAAGCTATTCGGCGACGCCTTCCCGGACTGGTTCGGCGATCTGGGCACCTCGGCCTATACGCTGTTTCAGATCATGACGCTGGAATCCTGGTCCATGGGCATCGTCCGCCCGGTGATGGAGGCCTTCCCCTACGCCTGGGCCTTCTTCGTGCCGTTCATCATGGTCACGACCTTTGCGGTGGTGAACCTGCTGGTCGGTCTGATCGTGAACTCGATGCAGGACGCCCATGCCGAAGAGGCCAACGCCGCCACCGGAAGCTACCGCGACGAGGTGCTGGCCCGGCTGGAGGCAATCGAAAAGCGGCTGGAATGCAACTCTGCCCGGAAATGACGCGGCGCCTTGTATGCGAACCGCTGAAAAAATGATATGAGCCGCCCAAAACAAGAGCAAACGTGGTTGGGCAGTGATCATGTACACGAAACGGTGGATTGTTCTGTCGGCGCTGTCGGTCGCCGTTTCGGGCTGCGCGGCGCAGTCGGTTCCGATCCCGTCGACCAAATCGTCGGGCTATCGCGGGCCCAAGGTGACGCGGGTCGTCGTCATGAAGGACCGGCGGCGGCTCTATCTGCTGAACGGCAAGAATGTCCTGCGGCAGTACAACATCGGTCTGGGCTTTGCCCCCGAGGGTGACAAGAAGGTGCGGGGCGACGGCAAGACGCCCGAGGGGCACTACATCATCAACCGCCGCAATCCCAACAGCCGCTATTACCTCAGCCTCGGGATTTCCTATCCCAACGCCAGGGACATTGCCGAGGCGCGGGCGCTGGGCCGGGATCCGGGGGGCGACATCTTTATCCACGGGCGGCCCAAGGAATATTCCGACGGCGGGCGCGACTGGACCTGGGGCTGCATCGCGGTGACCGATAGGCACATGCGCGAGATTTACGCGATGGTGGAAACCGGAACGCCGATCAGCATCTACCGCTGACAGCGGCGTGACCTAAAGGTTGCTCGATTCGATGGCGTTTGCCGCGACATCCGCGACCGAGGACGAGATCGGCGCGCGATCGGGCGTGCCGGTGACCAGGGTCCACCAGATCTTGCCGTTGGGTTCCTGATACCACGCAAAGCCCATTTCCTTTGCCTTGCTGTCCAGAACGACGGCCCGGGTTGTCGGGTCCTCCATCCATGCGGCCAGGGTCTCGAGCTCGGTCTCGTAGGTTTCCGATATCGCCTCGCTGACCAGACGGCCCTCGTATCCGACGCGCTGCACCCGGTCGATGGGCGACGATCCGTCCGACCCGAAGTGCCACGGGCGGTTCTGCACCGACATATCGCGCGAATGAGTCGCGGCAGCGGCGTTTAGCTTGGCATCGAGCGACAGGGCGGGCGCCCCGGCGGCGCTGCGCAGCGCATTGATCGCGTCCAGCATCCGAAACTGGATCCGCCCGGTGTCTTCGGAGCCAATTCGATACCCACCGACGCGCGACTGCCCGCCTCCGTTATACGAAGCGGTCGTACAGCCCATGAGAACAACGGAAATCAGGGCGAAAATGAACGAGAGGCGGGTCATGGTAATTTGCCAGTGCATTAGAGACTGGTCTGACTTACCTTGCCTGACGTGGCTTATCAAACCCACATCGGCGTGAGCCTGCCAATCCACGGGGGTTTGATTTGCGACTGCGGCATTCGAGCCATATTATGTTAGCTAAATCGTGATTCCGTAAGGAGCGTTGCCATGAGTACCCAGAACCGTAACCGTTTCGGCCGCCGGGCCTTCCTGGCCGGATCGGCCGCGCTGCTTGGAACACCGTCGATCGCGCAGGCCATCGATGGAGAGGGCACCACCGAGGTCGAGCGCGACCTGAGCCGCGTGGTCAAGCGCAACATCTCGAGCTTCCGGTCGCTCGACTGGCAGCCGTATTTCAGCAACCTGAGAAACGGGGCGATCCTGGTCGATATCGACTCGCGCGCGCTGCACTTCTGGAACGAGGATGGGCGGTATTTCCTTTACCCCTCGTCTGTGCCGCTGACCGAGGATCTGACGCGCCGCGGCCGCACCAGGGTGATCCGAAAGGTCGAAGGGCCCAGCTGGCGCCCGACCCCGGCGATGCGCAAGCGCAATCCCGAATGGCCGGAGTTCGTAGGCCCGGGGCCGGACAATCCGCTGGGCAGCCATGCGCTCTATCTCAGCTGGACCTACTACCGCATCCACGGCACCCACGACACGCGCAAGATCGGGCGGCGGTCGTCGAACGGATGCATCGGTCTTTACAACGAACACATCGCGCAGCTGTTCGGCATGGCCAAGATCGGCACGCAGGTGCTTCTGATCTGACCTTTGGTTAATGGACATGAAAAAGGCGGTGCCGCGGCACCGCCTTTTTTGATTCCGGAGAGGGTGAGAGCGTCAGCCCATCCAGCCTTCGAGGTTCTCGTCGATCACCGCGCAGAGCGCCTTGATATGCGCATCGTCGTCGTTGAGGCAGGGGATATAGGTGAAATGCTCGCCCCCGGCCTCTTCAAAGCTTTCCTTGATCTCTTCGTTGATCTCTTCCAGCGTCTCGATGCAATCGGCCGAGAAGGCGGGCGCGCAGACGGCGATGTTCTTCTTGCCTTCTTCCTCGGCCAGCCGCGCGACCTCTTCCACCGTATAGGGCTTCAGCCATTCCTCGGGGCCAAAGCGGGACTGGAAGGTGGTGCAGATCTCGGTGTCGTCCCAGCCCAGCCGTTCCTTCAGCAGGCGCGTCGTCTTCTGGCACTGGCAATGGTAGGGATCGCCCTCCATCAGATAGCGTTTCGGCACGCCGTGGTAGGAACAGACCAGGATGTCAGGGCGGGTTTCCATCTTGGCATAGGCGGTCTCGATCGACTGGGCCAGCGCCTCGATATAAAGCGGATGTTCGTAATAGGGATCGACGGTGCGGACCGTCGGCTGCCATTTCTCGTCCATCAGCGCGCGAAAGAACTGGTCGTTCGCGGTGGCCGAGGTGGCCCCGGCGTAATGCGGGTAAAGCGGGAAGAAGAGGATCTTGCGGCAACCCGCCTCGACCATTTCCCGCACCTTGGATTTGGTCGACGGATTGCCGTAGCGCATGCAGAAATCCACCATCACCCGGTCGCCGTGTTCCTGCTGCATGGTCTGGGCGACCTTGGCGGTTTGCGCCTTGGTGATGGTCATCAGCGGGCTTTCGCCCTGATCCTCGTTCCAGATCGACTTGTACGCCTCGCCCGAGCTGAAGGGGCGTTTGGTCAGGATCACCAGCTGCAGCAGCGGCTGCCAGAGCCAGGGCGAATAGTCGATGACGCGGCGGTCCGACAGGAATTCGTTCAGATAGCGGCGCATCGACCAATAGTCGTAATTGTCCGGCGTGCCGAGGTTGGCCAGCAGGATACCGATCTTGGCGGCGGGGACCTTGGGGTGGTCGGTGGGCGCGTGCGCGGGCCTGACGGCGGATTTCGTAGCGTCCAGCATGGGCATGTCCTTGGGATTCGATTTCTGGGGTAAGTAACGCCTCAGACGCCCCGGTCAATCTTTGAGCTTGGTTTCGCGGGCCCCGAGCGCGTCGGCCAGCCGCGCCGTGGCCGACCCGGGGCGCAGCGGCTGGGGTTGCCCGGCGGCGGGGGCCCAGCCGGTCAGGGTGATGATTTCGAAGGTCGCGGGGATGCGCCCGTCCTGCCCGAAGCTTTGGGCATAAAGCTCGGCCGCGCGCAGCAGAACCGCGCGCCGCGTCGGGTGCCGCAGCCGCTGGGACAGCGCGTTGGTCTCGCCCATGGCGCGCAGGTCGCGCATCAGGTGCAGCGCGCTGTCGTAGCTGGCGGTCAGGCTTTGCGCATCCGCCACCGGCAGCGCCAGCCCGGCCCGTTGCAGCAAAGCGCCCAGATCGCGGATCTCGCCCATGGGCGCGACACGCGGCGACAGCCCGCCCGTAACCTCGATCTCGGCCTGGCCCAGGGCCGCGCGCAATTCGTGCAAGGTCTGGCCGCCGAAGGCGATGGTCAGCAGCAGCCCGTCGGGCTGCAGCGCCCGTCGGCACTGGATCAGCTGGCCCACCGGATCGTTGGCCCAATGCAGGCCAAGCGCATGGATCACCAGATCATGCGCCCCCTCGGACAGCGCCAGCACGTCGTCATCGGCAACAAGCGTCACGCCAGGCAGGACATCCGCCCAGACCTGGGGGAAAGGCGTCACGACGGCGGGCGCCGTAAAGGCCCTGTTAACCATCGAGAGCCGATCCTG
Organism: Aestuariicoccus sp. MJ-SS9; assembly: GCF_032586235.1. Classification (NCBI taxonomy): domain Bacteria; kingdom Pseudomonadati; phylum Pseudomonadota; class Alphaproteobacteria; order Rhodobacterales; family Paracoccaceae; genus Aestuariicoccus; species Aestuariicoccus sp. MJ-SS9. Next base: position 51,102 of record NZ_JAWHTD010000006.1, on the reverse strand, counting down.
CGCATCGTCCCGCGCAATTTCGTGCAGGAAGAGCGCGGGGTCGCGCGCGGCGCGGGCCCGGTGCAGCGCAAGCGCCGTGCGGTCGGTCAGAAGCGGGGTCTCAGCCATGAGGTGGACATAGTTTGTGGGCACAGCGGTTGCAAACGGCGGTTCAGCTTGTCTACCCGCCGCGATGTCTGGCCTGTGGCGGGCTGGTGGACAGCGACTTTGGCCTCTGCGCCGAATGTTGGCGTGAGACGCCGTTCATCGCGGGGCTGGTCTGTGACCTCTGCGGCACGCCGCTGCCGGGCGCGTCGGACCGGGCGGAACATTGCGACGAATGCCTGCGCATCGCACGGCCCTGGGCGCAGGGGCGCGCGGCGCTGCTTTATGAGGGTACGGCGCGGCGCATGGTGCTGGCGCTGAAGCATGGCGACCGGCAGGATATCGTGGCGCCCGCGGTGCGCTGGATGGCGATGGCGGCCCGCCCGATCCTGCGCCCGGAGATGATCGTGGTGCCCATCCCTTTGCACCTGCGGCGGCTGGTGGCCCGGCGCTATAACCAATCGGCGCTGCTGGCGCGGGCGCTGGCCGTGTCCGAGGGGCTGGAATGGTCGGCCGATGCGCTTGTGCGCACGGCGCATACGCCAAAGCTCGACGGTCGGTCGCGGGACGACCGCTTTGCCATGCTGGACGGCGTCCTGCGCCCGCATCCCCGGCGCGGCGGCGTTCTGCGCGGGCGCGAGGTGCTGTTGGTCGATGATGTGATGACCACCGGCGCGACCTTTGCGGCCGCGGCCGAGGCCTGTCATGCAGCCGGTGCAACGCGGGTATCCGTTGCGGCAATGGCACGCGTTGCAAAGGATGCTTAAATTCGGGAAAAGGCGACAAGGCCGTAAAGGACACCCGGAATGCAAACTGTCGAAATCTACACATCGCCCCTCTGCGGGTTCTGCCACGCGGCCAAGCGTCTGCTCACCCAGAAGGGCGTCAGCTTTGCCGAGTTCGACGTTCTGGCCGATCCGGCGAAAAAGCCCGAGATGCTGCAGCGCGCCAATGGCCGCCGCACGGTTCCGCAGATCTTTGTCGGCGAAACCCATGTCGGCGGCTGCGACGAGCTTTATGCGCTTGAACGGTCGGGCAAGCTTGACCCGCTGTTGCAGGGCTGATGCGCGCCGCGCTGCTTCAACTGACCTCGTCCGATGACCCGGGCAAGAACCTCCGGGTCGTGTCGGAAATGTTGCGGCACGCGAAATCCGAGGGCGCGGGATTCGTCCTGACGCCCGAGGTGACCAACTGCGTGTCGCAGAGCCGCAAGCGGCAAGAGGCGGTGTTGCAGACCGAAGCGGACGACATCGTGCTGGCCGGGCTGCGCGACGACGCGGCGCGGCTGGGCATCTGGGTGCTGGCGGGGTCGCTGGCGCTTTTGGCCGATCCGCCCGAGACGCGTTTCGTGAACCGGTCGTTCCTGATCGGGCCGGATGGCGAGATCGCCGCGCGCTATGACAAGATGCATATGTTCGACGTGTCGGTATCGGAGGCCGAAACCTACCGCGAATCGGCCGGGTATGCGCCGGGCAGCCAGGCGGTGATCGCCGACACGCCCTTCGGCCGGATCGGCATGACGGTCTGTTACGACGTCCGTTTCCCTTACCTCTACCGTGCCCTGGCGCAGGCGGGCGCGGAGATCATGACCGTGCCCTCGGCGTTCTCACCCGCCACCGGCCCGATGCATTGGGAGCCGCTGCTAAGGGCGCGGGCGATCGAAACCGGCAGCTATGTTCTGGCCCCGGCGCAGACCGGTCAACATCCGGCGGTCATGGGCAAGAGCCGCACGACCTACGGCCACTCGCTGGCGGTGTCGCCCTGGGGCGAGGTGCTTTGCGACGGCGGGCGCGGGTGGGGCACATCCTTTTTCGATATCGACACCTCGAAGGTGGCCGAGGCGCGCCGCAAGATCCCGTCGCTGACCCACGACCGAACATTCGACGGCCCGGCATGAGCGACAGCAATTCCCTCGCCATATCGCTTTTCAGCGAGCTTCTGACAGCCGACCAGCTGATGCGCGCGCGGCTGACCAAGGCGATGCCCAACCGGATGGAAATCTCGCATTTCTCGGTGCTGAACCAGTTGTCGCGCGCCGGGGCGGAACGGACCCCGGCCCAATTGGCGCGCAGCTTTCACGTCACTCGCGGGGCGATGACCAATACCTTGGCCAAGCTCGAGACCGCGGGTTATGTCCACATCCGCCCGGATTGGGACGATGCAAGGCGCAAGCTGGTGTCGATCAGCCCCGCCGGCGCGCGCGCCCACGAGGCGGCGCTTGCCGCGATCACGCCGCTGATCACCGAGATGGTCGACGATCTGGGCGAGGCCAAGATCCGCGCCGCGCTGCCGGTGCTGCGCGAACTGCGGGTCAAGCTGGACGAAGGCTGAGCGTTACGGGTTCAGCGCGGCGGTGACGTAATTGACGCTCAGATCGCGGGTGGAGATGCGCCAGTCCCAGGTGATAGGATTGAACTGAAATCCTTTGCGGTCGACCGGAGTCATGCCCGCGCGGGTCAGCAGATCGTAAAGCTCGTCCGGGGTGATGAATTTCTTCCAGTCGTGCGTGCCTCTGGGCAGCCAGCGCATCACGTATTCCGCCCCGACGATCACGGCGGCAAAGCTTTGCGGCGTGCGGTTGACCGTCGAACACAGGTGCAGCCCACCCGGTTTCAGCAGCCTTTGGCAGGCGCTGAGGAAGGCCAGCGGATCGGCGACATGCTCGATCACCTCCATGTTCAGCACCACGTCGAAATTCTCGCCCGTGTCGGCCAGGGCCTCGGCGGTGCTGTGACGGTAGTCGATGGTCAGGCCGGATTGCGCGGCATGGGCACGGGCGACGGCAATGTTGCCCTCGGCGGCGTCGACGCCCACCACGGTGGCCCCGAGCCGTGCCATAGGTTCGCACAAGAGCCCGCCACCGCAGCCGATATCGAGAATGCGCAGCCCCTCGAACGGCATCGTCTGCCGCAAATCGCGGTCGAATTCACCGGCGATCTGCGTGGTGATGTAATCCAGCCGGCAGGGGTTGAGCATGTGCAGCGGCTTGAACTTGCCCTCGGGATCCCAGACCTCAGCGGCCATGGCCTCGAATTTGGCGACTTCGCCGGGGTCGACGGTTGTTGTGCTCATGGCTCAATTTCTCATGGTCATTGACGCGCAAGACCCAATATAGAGAGGATATGGACAAATACCCGAGCCAAAAGCGCGCAGTGCAGTATCTCTATCCTCCCATCGACCCTTTCGACCAGCGTATGATGGACGTGGGCGACGGGCACTCGATCTATGTCGAGCAATGCGGCAACCCCGAGGGCATCCCGGTGATCGTGCTGCATGGCGGCCCCGGGGGCGGGTGCAGCCCGGCGATGCGGCGCTACTTCGACCCCAAGGTTTACCGCGTCGTGCTGTTCGACCAGCGCGGCTGCGGGCGGTCGCGGCCCCATGCCAGCGTCAAGGACAACACCACCTGGCACCTGGTGCGCGACATCGAGGCGATCCGCGAGGCGCTGGGCATCGAGCGGTTCATCGTCTTCGGCGGCAGCTGGGGCGCGACGCTGTCGCTGATCTATGCCATCAGCCATCCCGACCGTGCCGCGCAGCTGGTGCTGCGCGGGGTCTTCATGATGACCCAGGTCGAGCTCGACTGGTTCTATGGCGGCGGCGCGGGGCAGTTCTGGCCCGAACCCTGGGCGCGGTTCGTCGATCTGATCCCCGAGGACGAGCGCGGCGATCTGATCGCGGCCTATCACCGGCGGCTTTTCAGCGGCGATCTGCGGATCGAGACGAAATTCGCGCGCGCCTGGTCTTCGTGGGAAAATGCCCTGGCCTCGGTCTATTCCAGCGGGCAGGGCGGCGAGGCGCCGGGCGAGTACGCGCGCGCCTTCGCGCGGCTCGAGAACCACTATTTCACCCATTCGGGGTTCCTGGACGAGGACGGCTGGATCCTCAAGAACGCGGGTGTTCTGCGGGATATTCCCGGCGTGATCGTGCAGGGCCGGTACGACATGATCTGCCCGCCGCAGCGCGCGTGGGAGCTGGCCCGCGCCTGGCCCAATGCCGATCTGCGGATGATCCGGAACGCCGGTCACGCCCTGTCGGAACCGGGTATCAGCGCCGAGCTCGTGCGCGTGATGGACCAGATTGCCGAGCAATAGGGTTTACAGACCGGTCTGGAACGTTAACCTGCCAGCATCGTTTGCAAAGGACCCGATAGAACCCAGTGTCATCCGTTCTGAGAATCATCCTTCAACGGCTCGCGCTCGGGCTATTGACGCTCTTTATCGTTTCCATCGTGATCTTCACCGCGGTGAACATGCTGCCGGGTGACTTTGCGCAGGCCATTCTGGGGCAGGGCGCCACACCCGAAGCGGTCGAAGCGATCCGCCGGGACCTCGGCCTCGATCAGCCGCCGGTGACGCGATATCTGCAATGGCTCGGCGGCGCGTTGCAGGGCGATCTGGGGAATTCCTTTGCGCAGGCCAACTTTGCGAGCTTTGTGGGGTCGGAGTCAGGTACGCGGACCACGGTGGCCGCGCAGATCGCGCCACGCTTTGCCAATACGATGTTCCTGGCCGGGGTCACCGCGGCGATCGCGGTGCCGTTCTCGGTCGCGCTGGGGGTGCTGGCCGCGCTCTACCGCAACACGGTGTTCGACCGGGCGACCAATATCTTCACGCTCAGCTCGATCTCGTCGCCGGAGTTTTTCCTGGCCTACATCCTGATCCTGTTCCTGGCGGTGCTGAACCCCTGGCTGCCGTCGCTCAGTAACATCTTCGAGGGTATGTCCTTTGGCGAGCGATTGGAAAAGACGCTGCTGCCGGCATTGACGCTGACGCTGGTGGTGACGGCGCACATGATGCGCATGACCCGCGCGGCGATCATCAACCTGCTGGCCAGCCCCTATATCGAGATGGCGCGCCTCAAGGGGATCAATCCGATGCGGGTGATCGTGCATCACGCCCTGCCCAACGCGCTGGCCCCGATCATTAACGTGATCGCGCTGAATCTGGCGTATCTGATCACCGGCGTGGTCGTGGTCGAGGTGGTCTTTGTCTATCCCGGGATCGGGCAGCTCTTCGTAGACAGCGTGAAAATCCGTGACATTCCGGTGGTGCAGGCCTGCTGCCTGATCTTCGCCGCCGCCTATATCCTGCTGAACCTGATGGCCGATATCCTGTCGATCCTGTCCAACCCGCGTCTGAGGCACCCGAAATGAGCGTTTGGACGATCCTCGTACTGGTCATCGGCGGGTCGCTGCTGGGCGGCTGGCTGTTCCGCAAGGCGGGGCAGCAGGCCACCGGGAACAAGCCCTTCTTCCGCGACATGCCGTTCGGCGTCGCCTTCGGCTATGTCTTCGGCGCGGCGATCCTGTTCTGGGTCGTCTACACCTACATCCTGGCCCGGACGCTGCCGCAGCCCGACGCCAACAAGTACTTCTTCTTCCGCATCGCGATCGAGGGCTTCATCCTCTTTTCCATCGTCGCATGGCTGTTTCGTCAGGCCGGCCGGTCGGTGGGCACACCCCTGACGCGCAAGCTCTTCCGGCAGATGCCGCTGACCGCCAGCTTCGGGCTGCTGGTGATCCTTGCCTATGCCTTCGTGTCGATCTTTGCCGGTGTGCTCGCGCCTTACGGGCAGGAACAGATCATCCCCGGTGTCGCCGCCAATATTCCGCCGGGCGGCGATCCGGCGATGGGCGGCAACCCGGATTTCCCGCTGGGCACCGACCAGATCGGCCGCGATATCCTGTCCCGCCTGATCTACGGCGCGCAGAACACCGTGGGCATCGCCTTTGCCACGACCTGTCTTGCGTTCTTCATCGGCGGGTCGCTGGGGCTCTTGGCGGCGACGCTGCAGGGCTGGCTGGATCAGGTTCTTTCCCGCGCGGTGGATGTGCTGATGGCGATCCCGTCGCTGATCTTTGCGCTGCTGCTGATGACCATCGCCAGCGCCTGGGCAGGGTCGGAGCGCTGGCTGCTGACGATCTACATGGTGCTCATCATCGCGGTGATCGATTCGACCCGCGTCTTCCGTCTGGCCCGCGCGGTGGGGCTGAACATCGTCGTGATGGATTACATCGAGGCCGCCAAGCTGCGCGGCGAGGGGCTGAATTACCTGATCTTCAAAGAAATCCTGCCCAACGCCACCGCCCCGCTGCTGGCGGAATTCGGGCTGCGCTTCTGCTTCGTGTTCCTGACCATCGCATCGCTGTCGTTCCTCGGCGTGGGCATCCAGCCGCCGCTGGCCGACTGGGGCACCATGGTGCGCGACCTGGCGCAGTTCATCAACTTCGCGGCCTTCGCGCCGCAGGTCGCCGCCGCGCCGCTGCTGGCGGCGGGGGCCATCGCGCTCTTGACCGTGGGGGTGAATTTCGTGGTCGACTGGATGCTGCACCGCAGTTCGGGGCTAAAGGAATGAGCCGTCTTCTGACAATGAAGGACGTCCATATCGAGGGCCGGTCCGACGAGGTCTGGTCCCCGATCATCAAGGGCGTCGATCTGCATCTCGACAAGGGCGAGGTGCTGGGCCTGATCGGCGAATCCGGCGCGGGCAAGTCCACGCTGGGGCTGGCCTCGATGGGGTTCTGCCGCGACGGCGTGCGCATTTCCAGCGGCAGCGTGGAATTCGACGGGATCGACCTGCTGGCCGCCAGCGCCGAGGTCAAGCGCGGCCTTCTGGGCAAGCGCATCGCCTATGTGGCGCAATCCGCCGCCGCCAGCTTTAACCCGGCGCACAAGCTGATCGACCAGCACACCGAAGGCCCGGTGCAGCACGGCGTCATGAGCCGCGCCGAAAGCGAGGCGGACGGGATCGAGCTGTACCGTAAGCTGCGCCTGCCCAATCCCGACGAGATCGGCTTTCGCTATCCGCACCAGGTGTCGGGCGGTCAGCTGCAGCGCGCGATGACGGCGATGGCCATGTCCTGTCGTCCCGATCTGATCATCTTTGACGAACCGACCACGGCGCTGGATGTGACCACCCAGATCGAGGTGCTGGCCAGCATCCGCGACATCGTCGAGGAATACGACACCGCCGCGATCTACATCACCCACGACCTGGCGGTCGTGGCGCAGATGGCCGACCGCATCAAGGTGTTGCTCAAGGGCGACGAGGTCGAAGAGGCCGACACCCGCGAGATGCTCGCCCATCCGAAAGAGGATTACACCAAAAGCCTCTGGGCCGTGCGCGAATTCAAACGCCCGCAGAAGCCGGCGGTGCATACCGGGGCGACGCCCGTCGTATCGGTGCAGAACGTCACCGCCGCCTATGGCAAAGTCGACGTGCTGCACGACGTCAGCTTTGACATCCACGAAGGCCGCACCGTCGCCGTGGTGGGCGAATCCGGGTCGGGCAAATCCACCACCGCGCGCTGCATCACCGGGCTCTTGCCGCCGCGCAAGGGGGTGATCGAATTCGACGGCGTGGCCCTGCCGCTCGATTACCGCAAGCGCAACAAGATGCAGCTGCGGCAGGCGCAGATGATCTATCAGATGGCCGACACCGCGCTGAACCCGCGCAAGACCATCGGCGAACTCATCGGCCGGCCGGTGCAATTCTACATGGGCCTGACCGGCAAGGAGAAACGAAAGCGGGTCGAAGAGCTGCTGGAAGAGATCGAGCTTCCGGCCAGCCAGTATATCGACCGTCTGCCGTCCGAGCTTTCGGGCGGGCAGAAACAGCGCATCGGCATCGCCCGCGCGTTGGCCGCCGAGCCGCGGTTCATCATCTGCGACGAGGTCACCTCGGCGCTCGACCAGCTGGTGGCCGAGGGAATCCTCCGCCTGCTGGCCCGGCTGCAGGACGAATTGAAGCTCAGCTACATGTTCATCACGCACGACCTGGCGACGGTGAAATCCATCGCCGACGAGGTGGTCGTGATGAAGGATGGCGAAGTGGTGGAACAGGGGCCCAAGGTGGACATGTTCAAGCCGCCGCACCACCCCTATACCGACCTGCTGCTCAGCTCGGTACCCGAGATGGATCCGGACTGGCTGACAAATCTTCTGACGGAACGCGGAGTTGATAACATCGGCGACGCCGCCGTTGATAAGATGGGATGAGAATCACCCGGCCCGGGCCGGGGGACAAGAACGCAGGATCAGCCTGCACATAGACAAATCAGGGAGAATGACCATGAGACATATCAGCAGACGCGGACTGCTCAAGACCGGCGCCGCCGCCGGTGTTCTGGCCGCCAGCGGCCTGCCGCTGCGCGCGCAGGCCAAGCGCGGCGGCCGCCTGCGGGCGGGCCTTTCGGGCGCCAACACATCCGACAGCTGGGACGGGCGCACGCATTCCGACCTCTTCATGATCGCCAGTGCCCAGGGCACGGTGTTCGACAGCCTGACCGAGGTTGCCGCCGACGGCAGCCTGCGCGGCGAGCTGGCCACCGACTGGGAGGCCACGCCGGACGCCAAGACCTGGACCTTCAACCTGCGTCAGGGCGTGACCTTCCACAACGGCAAAGCCTTCGGCGCCGACGACGTGATCGCGTCGCTGCAGATGCACGTGGCCGAGGGCGCGAAATCCGCCGCCCAGCCCATCGTCTCGGCCATCACCGAGATGAAGAAGGTCACCGATCATCAGGTGCAGTTCACGCTCGAGGCCGGCAACGCCGACTTCCCCTATCTGATGTCGGATTACCATATCCTGATGTACCCGGCGGGCCAGATCGAAGAGGCCATCGCCAATGGCATCGGCACCGGCATGTACAAGGTCTCGAGCTTCGAGCCCGGCGTGCGCATGGTCGCCACCCGCGTCGACAGCCACTACAAGGACGGTGAGGCCGGCTGGTTCGACGAGGTCGAATATATCGCGATCAATGACAACACCGCCCGTATGAACGCGCTGATGACCGGTCAGGTGGATGCGATCAACCGGATCGACTTCAAGACCGAAGCGCTCCTGCGCGCCAACCCGATGATCCGCATCCAGGAAGTGACGGGCAACCAGCAATACACCTTCCCGATGCTGACCAACGTTGCCCCGTTCAACGATGTGAACGTGCGCAAGGCGCTGAAATACGCGGTCAACCGGCAGGAAATGGTCGACAAGATCCTGCTGGGTCATGGACGGGTCGGTAACGACACGCCGATCGGGCCGGCCAATCAGTATTTCGCCGACGAGCTCGAGCAAACGACCTATGATCCGGACAAGGCCAAGTTCTACCTGAAAGAGGCAGGTCTGTCGTCGCTCGACATCGACCTTTCGGCGTCGAACGCCGCCTTCGAAGGGGCCGTGGACGCGGCGCAGCTCTACCAGGCTTCGGCCAAGGCCTGCGGCATCAACATCAACGTCGTTCAGGAACCGGCGGATGGTTACTGGTCCAACGTCTGGCTGAAAAAGCCCTGGTGCGCCTGCTACTGGTCAGGCCGGGCGACCGAGGACTGGATGTTCGCCACCGCCTACGAGGAAGGCGTGCCGTGGAACGACACGCAATGGGACAGCGAGGACAGCGCCCGATTCCAGGAATTGCTGCTGTTGGGCCGTAAGGAACTGGACAGCGCCAAGCGCAGCGAGATCTACACCGAGATGCAGATGATCCTGCGCGACGAGGGCGGCGTCGTGCTCCCGATGTTCGCCAACTACGTGCAGGCGGTCAGCAACAAGGTGTCCAACCCCGAAACGGTCGGCAACCTCTGGCAGATGGACAACGGCCGCATGGCCGAACGGTGGTGGATGGCATAAGCCTCGCTCAGAGTCCGGAAACGAAGCGCCCCGCTCAAAAGGCGGGGCGTTTTGCATCTGAGCACCACTCGCCTATTCGCAAACGGTATCGCGAACGCCGCCGTCGGAAGCCTCCGGCGGGAGTATTTTCACCAAGAAGAAGACAGGGGCGTCTTTCTGCTTCTTCTTGGCGGAAATACTCCGGGGGCGTGGGGGCTGGCCCCCACTTGAACCAGCGTGTGGGGCCTGGCCCCACGGACGCACGTTACAGCACGTAGCGGCTCAGATCGGCAGAGCGGGTCAGCTCGCCAAGGTGCGTTTCGACGAAGGCGGCATCGACGGTCACATGATCGCCGGCCTTGTCGGGCGCGGTAAAGCTCAGCTCTTCGAAAACGCGTTCCATCACCGTGTAAAGACGCCGTGCGCCGATGTTCTCGACCGATTGGTTCACATCCGCGGCGATCTTGGCCAGAGCGGCGATGCCGTCTTCGGTAAAGGTGACGGTCACCTCTTCGGTGGCCATCAACGCCGTGTATTGCCGGGTCAGGGCGTTGTCGGTTTCGGTCAGGATACGCACGAAATCCTCTTCGGTCAGGGCGCGCAGGTTCACCCGGATGGGCAGGCGGCCCTGCAATTCCGGCAGCAGGTCGGACGGCTTGGCGATGTGAAACGCGCCCGAAGCGATGAAGAGGATATGGTCGGTCTTGACCGGCCCGTGCTTGGTGCTGACGGTGGTGCCTTCGATCAGCGGCAGCAAGTCGCGCTGGACCCCTTCGCGGCTGACATCGGCGCCGCGCGCATCGGAACGGGCGGTCACCTTGTCGATTTCGTCGAGAAAGACAATCCCGTTCTGTTCGACAGTGTCCAGGGCGGTTTGCTTGACCACTTCGTCGTCCAGAAGCTTGTCCGCCTCTTCCGAGATCAGGATGTCGTAGCTTTCGGCCACGGTCATTTTCTTGCGCGCGGTCCGACCGCCGAAGGCTTTGCCGAAAATGTCGCCGAGGTTCATCATCCCCATCTGGCCGGGCTGGCCGGGGATGTCCATCTGAGGGAAAGGGCTGGCGTTATCGGCCACGTCCAGTTCGATGATCGTGTCGTCCAGATCGCCCGCCTTGAGTTTCTTGCGGAACATCTCGCGCGTGCCTTCGCGTGCGTCTTCTCCGGCAATGGCGGCGATCACGCGATCCTCGGCAGCCTTGTAGGCCGCGGCTTTTACGTCCTCACGCATGTGCTCGCGGGTCTGAACGATCGCGGCATCCACGAGGTCGCGGACGATCTGCTCTACATCGCGGCCGACATATCCGACCTCGGTGAACTTGGTGGCTTCGACCTTGATGAAAGGCGCGCGCGCCAGTCTGGCGAGGCGACGGCTGATCTCGGTTTTGCCGACGCCGGTCGGGCCAATCATCAGGATGTTCTTGGGATACACCTCATCGCGCAGATCGTCGCTGAGCTGCCTGCGCCGCCAGCGGTTACGCAGCGCAACTGCGACAGCCCGCTTCGCGTCTTTCTGGCCGATGATGAATCGGTCAAGCTCGGATACGATCTCGCGGGGGGTGAGGTCGGTCATGTCGATTGTCTCCGGTCGCAAAAATCTTCCAAGATTTTTGACAAGAATTTTCGAAAAATTCTTAGCCGCCGATGGATTCGACGGTCAGGTTTCCGTTGGTGTAGACGCAAATGTCGGCGGCGATGGCCATGGCGCGGCGCGCGATGGTTTCGGCGTCCAGATCGCTGTCCATCAGTGCACGTCCTGCGGCAAGGGCATAATTGCCACCCGATCCGATGGCGGTCACGTCATGTTCGGGTTCAAGCACGTCTCCGGCCCCGGTGATGACGTAAAGCTCGGCGCCGTCGGAGACGATCAGCATGGCCTCCAGCTTTTGCAGATATTTGTCCGTGCGCCAATCCTTCGCCAGTTCGACGCTTGCGCGCTGCAACTGACCGGGGGTGGCCTCCAGCTTGGCTTCCAGCCGTTCCAGCAGGGTGAAGGCGTCGGCGGTGGAGCCGGCAAATCCCGCCACCACGTCGTAGCCTCCGGGCGAGATTCGGCGCACCTTGCGCGCGGTTCCCTTGATCACGGTTTGCCCCAGGCTGACCTGACCGTCGCCGGCGATAACGACTCGACCGCTCTTGCGAACGCCTATGATGGTCGTGCCGTGCCAGCCGGGAAAGTCTTTCTCGCTCATATTTACGTCCTTTTTCCTATGGCCGCATATGGGGGCTGGACATTGGTCGCGCAAGGCGGTCGCATTGCAGGGCAGGCATAGCGCAAGGAGCAAAGGATGAAAATGCTGCGCGATCCTCTGGCGGACGCGGCCATGCGACATTGGCCCGCGCTTGCGGTCGAGGCAGGGTTGCGCGCCAGCGACTGGCGCTCCGACCCGATGGCCCGGCGTGAAGATTTCCGGGTTGCACGGATCGTCATGCGGATGAGGCATAAGGACGGGCGTCAATTGGTGCTGAAACACGAAGCGCGCCCAAAGCGGCCCGAGGCATTCATGCAGGCGATGGCCGCGCATCTTGCCGCGCATGACGGCTACCCCGACGGCGTGCCAGAGCTTTTCACCTTCGACGTGCGCGCGCAAAGCTGCGTGATGGCCATGGTCGACGCCGAGCCCCTGTCGGTACGTCTGGAACCGGAAGGCGCCAATCACGGCGCCATCCTGCGCGCCGTCGGCGCCTGGGCCGCCGGGTTCCATCGCAGCGGGCTTGGAGAGGGGCGCGTTTTCCAGCCGAAATTCACCCTCGATTACCTGCGCCGCATCGTTGGAGAGCTTCAGCGCGGCGAACGGATGGTGCCGGAGCCGGAGGCCTTTCTGCGCTGCGCCGCCTACCTCTGCGACAGGCAGGCCGATTTCGAAGGGCAGCACACGGTGACCGCGCAGACCCATGGCGACCTGCACATGCGCAACGTGCTTGTCGGCGAGGGCGGCGTCTGGGGCATCGATTTTGCCGGCGGAAACGTGGTGCCGGTGGGGCACGATCTGGCGCGGCTGCTGGTCGATTACGCCACGCTCCGCACCCGTCATGCCGATATCCCTGCGGGCGAGGTTCTGCCGCCCGCCGCGTCCGAGGCGTTTTTCGAGGGCTATACCCTCGTCGGCCCGGCGGACCCTTCGGTGCGCCTGCTGCTGCGTCACCGGGTTCTGGCGGATTGGTGGGGGCTGCCGCATATGCGCAGCGCCGCGCAGGAGCGCCGCTGGGCCGGTCTGAAATCGCTCGTGGCCCGTGTCTTCGCCGACCCCCTGGCGGCGCAATGAAAAACGCCGCCCCGGTCGAGGCGGCGTCCTGAAAGGCAAAAGAGCCGGGCTCAGATCGCGTCGTTGATCCAGCTTTGCAGCGCCGCCTTGGGGGCCGCGCCGGTGCGGTTCGAGATCACCTCGCCGTCCTTGAACATGAAGAGCGCGGGAATGCCGCGCACGCCCAGGGCGGCGGCGGTGTTGGGGTTCTGGTCGACATCGACCTTCACGACCTTGATCTTGCCGTCGTATTCGTTCGACAGCTCTTCGAGCGCGGGGCCGATCTGTTTACAGGGGCCACACCATTCAGCCCAGAAATCGACGACGACGGGAACGTCGGCGTTTTTGACTTCGGCGTCAAAGGTGGCATCGGTGGCGGCAACGGTGGCCATATTTCGGTCTCCTGGAATGAGAATGGGACTCGGTCTTAGCAGGGAAGGTATGGACCGGGGCGGCCAGCGTCAAGATGTGGCCCGCCGACCAAGGGCCGCTGTCACAAGATCCTGAGGTAACGGCATGTAGCTGGCGGATCGGGTCCAGAGAATGCCGGTTTCGATCTCGCGCCCGGGATAGATCTGCGACAGGGCAAGCGCATAGGCGCCCATCTGGCGCAGAAAGCCCTCCGGCACCTGCGCGGCGGTTTCGGGAATTGTCCGGTTGGTCTTGAAATCGACCGCGGTGATCTTGTCGGGCGTCACGATCAGGCGGTCGACAATTCCATAAACGCGCTGGCCATCCGCCCCGATGGCGGCGCTAAGCGGCACCTCGGCCAGCGTGCCGGGCTGAAAGAACCGCGCGCAGGGGGCGGCATCGAGCACGGCCAGCGCCTCGGCGATCAGGGCGGGGGCGTCCGTGGCATCAGGCTCTGCGGCGGCCAGAATGGCGGGGGCGCGGGCGACCCGGTCGCCGAAGGGCAGGCGGGGCAGGTGTTCCAGCAAGTGGTGGATCAGCGTGCCGCGCCGCATCGCCTCGGGCGTGTCCTCGTTATCGGGGCCAGGCAGCGCCTTTGCGCCGCCGAGGTCCGAGGGCGTCAGGACCGGCGGGGCCTCTACAGGAGGTGTGACGGGCTCAAGGAACTGCGCGGGCAGGGTGACGGCGTCGGGGGAAAAGGGCGGGGCCGCGGCATCGACCTGCGCGGGCCAGCCAGAGGACAGCCGCAGCCCCTCGCCCCGCCCCAGATCGGCGAAATCGAAAGGATGCGGCTGGCCGCCCGAGGTCAGCACGCCGTCCGCAACGCGGCTGTACCAATCCTCGCCATTCCTGGTGTCCAGATTGCCCGCCGCGGCGACAATCAGCCATTTTTCGGCCCGCGTCATCGCCACGTAGAGCAGACGGTCGTCCTCTTGCTGACGCTTTGTGCGGGCGTCGGCGATGGCCTGACGCTGGCGGGCGGGCTGATCCTCGGTCCTTTGCCGCCAGAGCACGCCATCGCGATCTGTCAGAAGGTCGCCCCGGACGGTGTCGTTGCGCTTGGCGCAATCGGGCAGGATTACGATGGGCGCTTCGAGCCCCTTGGCGCCGTGAACGGTCATCACCCGAACCCGGTGCCCGGCGGCATCCGGTGCGCGCTTGATCTGCAGATCGTCGGTCTGCATCCAGTGCAGGAAGCCGGTCAGCGACGGCACCTCGGTCTGTTCATAGGCCAGGGCCTGGGCGAGCAGGGCGTTGATCCCGTCCTCCGCCTCGTCCCCGAGCCGCCCGAGCAACAGCCGCCGTCCGCGATGGCGCGTCAGGATGCGTTCGATCAGGTCGTAGGGGCGCAGGAAATCGGTCTGGTCGCGCAGATCGTCGAGCACGGCCAGAACGGCGGGAAATTCGTCTCTACGCAGGCGCAACTCTTCCCAGAGAAAGCGTTTCTCGGGCCGGCGGTGCGCCAGATCGAAGAGCGTCTGTTCGTCCAGCCCGAAGAGCGGCGAGCGCAGCGCGGTGGCCAGCGACAGGTCGTCCTCGGGCGTGGCGAGGAATGCCAGCAGCGCGCCGATGTCGCGCACCGCCAGTTCGGCCATGACGCGCAGCCGGTCCGCCCCGGCGATGGGCAATTCGTGCTGCTTGCAGGCGCGGATGATCTCCTGGAAAAGCCGCGAGCGCGTCCGCACGAGGATCAGGAAATCGCCCGCATGGACGGGCCGCGCGGCATAGCCTCCGGTCTCGGCCCGCTCGCCGGGCAGGGGCGTGCCGATGGTGTCGCGGATGAATTGCGCGATGCGGTTGGCCAGCGTGACGGTATGATGCTGCGCGCCGACGCGGTCCACCGGTTCGTACCAGGGCCCGTCCGCGTCGTCCCTGACGGTCTCGACCACGGGCCAGAGATCGACGCGGCCGGGCATCTCGGCCTGAAAGGCATAATGTTTCTGATCCTGCGCAAAACCGGCCTCGACCCGCCCCTCGAAGGTGTTGTCGACCGCCCGCAGGATCGGCTCGGCCGAGCGAAAGCTGTATTCCAGCGTCAGCTGCGACAGCGGCGCGTCGGTGTCTTTCAGTCGGTCGCGGAAATCGGCGCACATGCGGTCGAATTCGGTGGGATCGGCGCCTTGGAAGGAATAGATCGACTGTTTCTTGTCGCCCACGACAAAGATCGTCCGCCTCACGTCCGACCGCGCGCCGCTGCCGCTGGTGAATTCATGCGCCAGCCGTTCGATCACCTGCCATTGCACGGGGCTGGTGTCCTGCGCCTCGTCCACGAGAATATGGTCGATGCCGCCGTCCAGCCGGTAAAGCACCCATTCCGCCACCGCGCTGTCGCTGAGCAGGTCGCGCGCCTTGGCGATCAGGTCGTCGAAGTCGAGCCAGCCGCGCCCCAGTTTCTCGGCCTCATAGAGCGGCAGGAAGGTATGGGCGAACCGCCAGAGCGCGATGTCGCGCTCGGCGGCGGCCAGGGCCAGCCGGGTGTCGCGGGCGGCCTCGACGCGGCGCATCAGGTCCTCAAAGCGCGGCATGACGGCGGCCAGCGCGCCGTTTTGCAGGCCCTTCGTCGGCACCGACCCGAGCTTGGCGGTGAACGGCTCCTTGGCGCTCTTTCCGGTCAGGAACACGCCCTCAAGCGTCTCTAACGCGGCCAGATCGGGGCCTTTCAGCGCCTGGATCGCATCGGCCAGCTTGTTGTCATTGGCACCTGATGCGCGCAGATCGGGCACCATGCCGGCAAGCATGTCCAGCTCACCCCCGAGGAACACGCACGCCAGAAGACTGTCGGCGTCCTCCCCGGGTTGGAGCCCATAACCGCTGCGGATCGACCCCTCGTCCATCGCGCCGAAGGCGTCGCGCAGCCGGGTGATGTCGGCGAGGAACCGGTCGGGCGTGTCGTTGGTCAGATGCTCGGCGATCCCCTCGACCAGATGCGCCAGCGGCCCCTCGGCCATCCGGTCGAGGATATCGGCGCGCAAGAGTTCGGCGGCGCGGTCCTCCATCTCCTGGAACTGCGGGCTGACCTGCGCCTCGAGCGGGAAGCGCCGCAGCAGGGCCGCGCAGAACGAATGGATCGTCTGGATCCGCAGCCCCCCCGGCGCCTCGATCGCGCGGGCAAAGAGCGTGCGCGCGGCGCGCAAAGCGTCGGGGCCCAGGTCGGCGCCGCCGACGCCAAGATCGTCCAGCTCCTTGCGCAGAGCCTCTTCACCCAGCATCGCCCAGCTGCCGAGCCGCTTGAACAACCGGTTCTGCATCTCGGAGGCGGCGGCCTTGGTGTAGGTCAGGCAGAGGATATGCTCGGGCCGCACGCCCTCCAGCAAGAGCCGCGCGACACGGTCGGTCAGCACCCGCGTCTTGCCCGACCCGGCATTGGCCGACAGCCAGGTCGAAGCATCGGGCCGCGCGGCCTGGATCTGCCGCAGGGTGGCGTCGTTCGGGATCATTTCAGGCGCACCTTCCTGGCCTTGTCCGCCCCGTCCCATTCGCCGAACCGCGCCAGATGGTCATAGTCGGAAACGTCCTCGTCCTTGAACATCGCCCGCCGGGCGGTGAAGCCCTGATCGGGGTCGAGATAGGCGGTGACCAGCGCCTCGAATTCCTGCCAGGTCTGCTGGGGCGGGGACTCGTCCAGCGGTGCCGCAACCTCGGCCCGCGATGCGCCGACCGACACGAACACGGCCCGTTCCACATGCGACGGGCGCAGGTTTTCGAACGCGCCCTGTTCGATCATCGCCGCCTCGAGCAGCAATTGCTTGTCGAAATTCCTTTGCTGCGCCTCGGACGGCGCCGGGCCGGTTTTGTAATCGTAGACATAGGCGCCGCCGCGGTCGTCAATGTCGATCCGGTCGGCGGTGCCGGTCAGGGTAAAGCCCGATGCGGGCAGGACCGCCTTGCCGGATGTTTCGAAATGCGCGGGTGTGGCCAGCGCTTGCCGGGTCCTTTCGGTATCCACGAACCATTCGGCCGCCCGCGCGAGCCGGGCCAGCCAGAGATGCCGGATGGTCGGGAAAGGGACGGTGTCGGGATCGCCCAGAACGTTGCGTGCCTCTGTCAGCAAGGCATCAGGGCGCAGTTGCGCCGGATCAGAGACTGTTTCGCGCACAAAGCTGTCGAGGATCCGGTGCACCAGAATGCCCCGCAATAGGGCGTCGGGCGGGCGTTGCAAAGGGTCCAGCGGGCGCAGCCGCAGAACGTGTTTGGCGTAGATCGCAAAGGGATCGCGCACCAGCCGCTTGACCTCGGTCACCGACATCCGGCGCGGGCGCGCCTCGGCCGGGGGCGCGGGCGAAGGACGGGTGGCCGCCAGCGCGGGTTCGGGGCGCTCCAGCTCTTGTGCAAGGCGCAGCCAGAGGTCGCCTCGTGCGCGCATCGCTTCCAGCGCTTCGGCCCCGCCCTGATCGGGCAGGCCGCGCATCAGGTTCATCAGCCGGTTTAGCCAGCGCGAGGGCACGGTCTCGGCATCGTCGGATTTCACCGCGCGGGTCAGCCAGACCTCGGGCGCAGAGGCGGCCTGCTGGAAATCGTGCGCCGACAGGCCGATCCGCCGTTCGGGCAGCAAAAGACCCGCCTGATCGCGCATCCGGCGGTTCAGCCAGGGGTCGGCGGCGGGGGCCTCGGGCCAGCTGCCTTCGTTGAGCCCACCGAGGATCAGCAGATCGGCGCCCATCACCCGCGCCTCGAGCGTGCCCCAGATCAGGATATCGGGATGCGGCGTATCGGGGTTGCGCACCTCACCGCGCGACAGGATCGCGGCAAAGAGCGCGTCGTAGTCGCGGGCATCCAGATCGGTGCCGAAACCGGCCTCTTGGGTCAGTTCGGTGACGATTTTCTGCACTTCGCGACCGGCATTCTCCGCCCAGAGTTCCGACGCATCGGCAGACCCGGAACCGGCGACGATGCCTTCGGCACGCGCGATGTGCTGCGCGACCCAATCGGCCAGCGGACGTTTGCCGGTGACGGGCGGCTGGCAAAAGCTGTCGGCGATCCACTGGCCCCAGGCGGCCTGATCGCGCGCGGTGGCCCAATCGGCGATCGCGTCGGGTTTGGGATAAGGCCAGGCCTTGCGCCTGATGTGCAGCTCCAGATCGCGGGTGTTCAGCAGGTGCTGGCCACGGTCCGCGCCGCGATGGGTCAGAGGGTGTTTCAGTAGGGTCAAAAGCGCCTCTGCCGTCAGCTCCTGACCGAAAAGCGCCGCGACATGGCGCAGAAACCGCCCGGGCGGGGTCAGCTGCGCGGGAATGCCGGCGCTGTCGTCGGGCAGAATGTTCCATCGGTCGAGCGCGGCGCTGACCTGACGCGTCAGCATCCGGTCCGGGGTGATCAGCGCCGCGCGCTGGCCGTCCTCGGCCGCTTGCCGCAGCCGCAGCGCTATGGCCAGCGCCTCGTCACGCGGCGAGGGGGCCTCGATCAGCGAAACAGTCTCTGTTCCGGCGGAAAGCGGGCCCAGACCGGGCCCTTCGTCGAGCCATTGATGCGTCACCGGCGCGGGCCGCAGCGCGAGCGACAGCAGCCGGTTGCGCGCCGGGCTGGGTGCCTCGGCGCCGGACCACCGTCCGATATCGCCGGGGTCCAGAGACAGGTCCCGCATCAGCCGGGCAAAGCGGAACTGCGGGTGATCCTCGCCCGTCAGGGCCTCGGTCAGCGAGGTCCAGATCCTTGCGGGCATGTCAAAGTCGAACCCCGGCAGCACCAGCGCCCCCTGCGGCAGCCGCGCGGCGGCCTGCATCAGCGCCAGCGTGGTGCCGCGCGACCCGGTCGACCCGGCGAGGATGACGGGGTGCGCGGGCGGGGCCTTGGCCCACAGCGCCAACCGCCGTTCGGTTGCCAGACGCTGGACCGTGGCGCTGTCTGGGTGGGTCGTGCTGCCGTCGAAATAGCTTTGCGCGATCTTGACGAATTCGAGCGCGCGCAGCCAATGGCCGGACTCGTCGCTGACGTCGAGGGTGCGGATCGCCTCGGGCAGCACGCCCTCGATCTGCATTTCGTCCATCAGTGTCGCCAGACTGTCGGACAGATCGAAGAGCGCGGCGCTGGGCGCAAGGTCCGGCTGTGCCTCGATCAGCTTGGCAACGAGATCCGTCAGCTCCAGCCGCCGCCGCAGATCGGATACGGGCGGGGGCGGCGTTTCGGGATCCGCCGGGTCGGCAAGGTCGGTGACCAGCCGGATACGTGGCAGAAGGGTCGGCGGGCCGGCGTGAAAGATATCCTCGATGCGCCGCGCCATGCGGCGGGTGTTCACGATCAGCTCGACCCGGGCCATCGCCTCGTGCGGTGCGCCGGCGAGGCGGGCGCGCAGGCCGTCGACCAGCGCCTGAGGGAAATCGACCCCGGGCGGGAGGGCAAAGACGCGGGCCTTGTCCGACGGTTCAAACATCGCGGTCCCCCAGCAGGCTTTCGGCCTCGGCAATGCCGCCCGGATGCCCGACGTCGCACCAATGGCCCGGGTAAATCGCGCCGAAGAGACGGTTGTCGGCGGCTATGTCATTCCAGACCCTATTCAGGCTGAAAACACGGTCTTGGATGCGCGCGACACGGTCGGTCTTGAGGATCTGCGCGCCGGTATAGACCAGATCGCCGCCGCGCTTCAGCTGGCCGTCAGCCTTCAGCGCAAAGTCCCCACCGCCCGTGCGCCCCCGCGCCCGGCCAAGCGGCACGCAGAGCAGCAGCGCGTCCATCCGATCGGGCTCCCAAAGGCTTTCGAGCAGGCGCAGGGCGTTCGGCCCGCGCCAGATCGCGTCCGTGTTCAGGGTCATTACCGGATCGGTGTCCAGAAGCGGCAGCGCAGCCCGCAGCCCGCCGCCGGTGTCGAGGATGTCGGGCGTCTCGACCGAGACGCGGGTGGAGGTGCCCGCCAGATGCGCGACGATCTGGTCGGCGTGGTAATGCGCGTTCACGACGCGGCGGGGAATGTGCGCGGCAAGGTCGAGCGCGTGGTCGAGCAGCGGCTTGCCGGCGACCTCGATCAGTGGTTTGGGCCGGTCCTTGGTCAGGGTCCCCATGCGCGTGCCGAACCCCGCGCCAAAGAGCATTACGGCGCGGGTCATGCCGCCCTCAGCCGGTTCAGGATGTCCGCGGTCGGGGCCGGGAGGACAGCCAGAATATCCTGTAAAGGGGACAGCGCCGGATGCGCAAGGTCGCGCTGCAGATGCCCCCAGACGCGCGGGATCAGGTCGATATACCGGGGCTTGCCGCTTTGCCGGGAGAGCCGTGCAAAGACACCGAGGATCCGCAGGTTGCGCTGCACCCCAAGCGCGGCGAAGGCCGCGCCGAACGCCATTTCGTCAGCTCCAGTGGCGCGGAGGTAATGCGCGACGACCGCCGACGCGGTGTCGTCGGTCACGTCGCGCCGCGCGTCGCGCAGAAGCGAGACGAGGTCATAGGCCCGGTGACCGCGCATCGCATCCTGAAAATCCAGCAGCCCCACGTTCGCCGGAGCGGGCCGGTTCGGTAGCCAGATCAGGTTCTCGGCGTGGTAGTCGCGCAGGATCATGACATCGGCAATTGGCGTGTGCTGGGCCAGAACAGTGTCGAATATCGAGATGGCGGCGTGCTTGGCGCGGTCGTCGGCTTGGCCGGTTGCGCCGGTCAGATACCAGTCGAAGGCAAGGTCGGTCATCCGGGCCAATTGCGGCGGGTCGGCGACAGACAGACCTTCGGGGGCCGGGTGACGGTGCAGAGCGATCAGCACGTCCGTCGCGGCGATGTAGAGGCTGCGTTCCAGCGTCGGGTCGGTGTCGCAGAGCGCCGCGAAAAGTTCGTCGCCCAGATCCTCGAGCAGCAGATATCCCGGCGCCTCGGCCAGGATGTCGGGCGCGCTGAGCCCGAGGTCGCGCAGGTGTCTGGCGAGGTGGGCAAACCGGGGGATGTCGCCGTCGGGATCGGCCATCAGAATGGCGCTCTGCCCCTCCTGCGACAGTCGCCAGTAGCGCCTTGAAGAGGCGTCCCCGGCGAGCGGCGCGCGCCTGGCCTTGGCCCAACCGATGCTCTGCAGAAAGTCGTTCATGCGGCAAGCCCGGCCAGAACGCCGTCCCAGCGCGGATCGGTCCAGGTGAAGGTCAGGCGGCGGGTGTCTTCGTCGGGTCCGGTGTCAAAGCCGATCCGCAGGGCGCGGGCGGGCACCATGTCGCCGAGGATTTCGGGCCATTCCACAAGGCAGATGGCGGTTTCGAACGCCTCCGTCAGCCCAAGCTCCACGCATTGATCCGGATCGCCCAGGCGGTAGAGGTCGGCATGCCAAAGCTCGCCCTTCGGCGTGTCGTAGGTCTGGACGAGCGTGAAGGTCGGCGAGGGAACGTCCTCGGGCGGGTCCAGCAGCGACTGGATCAGGGCGCGGGCGAAATGGGTCTTGCCAGCGCCGATGCTGCCGGTCAGCAGGATCACATCGCCCGCACGCAGCGCTGCCCCGATCCGGCGCGCGTGCCGCGCGGTGTCATCGGGTGACCGGGAAAGAAGCACATGCGAGGAGGACGACATTCGGCAAGGATACTGCCCCGAACGGCGGCCGCAAGCGCGATCATTCGCCCGCGTCGGCGATCATCAATTGCGCCGGGCGCGTACTGCGCGCGTTGTGCTGAAAGCGGACCATCGTGGCCCCGGCGATGACCGGTTCCACAAAGCAGGTCAGGTCGGTGCCGTCCCGCATCTGCAATTCCGCCTCCCACCCGGCGCGGTCGCGAATGTTCAGCACGAATTCGCGCAGGTCGGGCCAGACCGGGCTGGGTTCGCAGCGTTGCTGCCATTGCCGGGTGGTGTCCAGAATGCTCATCTCGGCAAAGGCGCTGTCGGGGTCGCATCCCCACAGATCGCGATAGGCGGCGTTGCAAAAGGTCAGCACGCCAAGCTGCGAAAAGACCGCGACCGCGTCGTCGAAGGCGTCGAGCACGGATTGGCTTAGTTCCAGTTCCGACCGGAAGCGGCGTGTCAGCGAAATCTCGGCGCTGATGTCCTCGAGCAGGAAGGCGACCGCACCGTCGGGATGCGGACGGCCGGTGATCTTGTAGGTCAGGCCCGAGGGCAGGTTCCAGGTTTCGCTGTAGCGGTCGTGCCGGGCGGCGTCGGTCAGGTCGGCCATATGTTCGCGCCAGGATTTGTAATCCTTCGGCTCGGGCATCATCCGGTTTTCGCGCATGTGGTCGAAAAAGCTGGCCAGGTTGGGGCGGTTGCTGAGGAAATCGGCGGGCAGCGCGGTCAGGTCGATCAGAGCCGGGTTGAACAGCACCAGCCGTCGGTCGCGGTCGAATACCGCAAGGCCGGTGGGCAGATGCGCAAAGGTCTTGGTCAGGGTCTGCAGAAAGTTGCGTTGCGCGATTTCAGCGGTGACGATGGCGTCGATGTCGACGGCGAAATGCAGCCAGCGATCTTTGTTCCGCTTGGTCGTGACCTCGAACCAGAGCTTGTTGCCGGCGTCGTCCTCGACGCTGATACGCATGGTATGGGTTTCGCCGTTTTCAGGAAGCGTTACGTCGAACGGCGAACTGTCGTCCGGATCGCGGTGCAGCCGGGCGCAAAGTGTGCGGTAGGCCGCGTTGTGCCAAAAGACCGTGCCCGCGCGATCCGATTGCCAGATCGGGCTGGGCGCGGCGACCATGGCCGAGCGCAGCAATTGCAGTTCGGTGCTGCGCAAGGACCGGATGTGCAGATCGCCGGCCTTGGGCGGGGTGCATTCCAGCGCCACCCGGGTCATGCCGCGCGCGGGCGCGATCCGCAGGAACGTGCCGGGATCGTCAAGCGCCCGGCACAGTATCTGGGTGTCGGGCGGCGCCGCGGGCATGTCGGGAAAGCGTTGCGCGAAGAGCGCGCAGAGGTCGTCCCACGTCTCGACGGTTTGGCGGGCGGTCTCGGACAATTGCCGGGCGTCTGGCGTCAGATCCACGACGACGCCGTCCTGCAAGAAGAATTCGATCCGATCGGGCGACCGGAGCGGCGTGGCGCGGCCAAGGCGAAGCTGTCCGCTGAAAAGGACCAGCGCCGCAACCGCCGCAAGTCCGGCGCCGGACCCGATGCCAAGCGCCAAAAGATGTTCCAACGGGCGTCTCCTTCTTGCGGCCGGATCCAAGCCCCCAGCGTCGCCCGGGAAGGTTAACACTGCATTAAGGTCTCCGGATGTTGCGGCAAAATCCGGGGGTTCACGTCTCGAAAGGCTGGTTTTCCCCGATCAGCGTTCCGGGCGGGAGCGGCTCGGGCACGATCTTGGCGCGGGGCCAGATGACCTCGACGATGGCGCCCCGGCGTTCGTTGGTCCCGCTCAGACGATGGAACGGATCGGACCCGTTGGCAAAGCTGAGCTCGGCGCCCGAGCGTTCCAACAGGGTCTTGGCGATGAAAAGCCCCAGCCCCATGCCTTCGTATTCGGGCCGCACCTTGCGGTCGGTCTCGCTTCGGCGTTTGCGCACGAAGGGGTCGCCGATCCGCCCGATCAGATGCGGCGGGAAGCCCTGCCCGTCGTCGAGAATGCGGATCGAGACGACATCGTCGGTCCACATCGCCTCGATCCAGATCTTGGAACGGGCGAAGTCGACGGCGTTCTGCACGAGGTTGCGCAGACCGTGGATCACCTCGGGGCGACGCAGGATCTGCGGCTGGGCAAAGTCGCCCCCCGGGCCCGGGCCGTCCTCGATGATGATGTCCTTGCCGCGGCCTTCATGCGGCTCGGCGGCCTCGCGGATCACCTCGACCAGCGGGGCGTTACGCATGTGCAGGTCGTCCTTGCCCGCGCGCCCCATCGACCGCAGGATATCGCGGCAGCGGTCGGCCTGATCGCGGATCAGACGCGCGTCTTCCTGTAGCTCGGGATTGTCTTCCAGTTCTTCGGCCAGTTCGGACGAGGTCAGCTTGATCGTCGCCAGCGGCGTGCCGAGCTCATGCGCCGCGGCAGCCACGACGCCGCCCAGATCGTTCAGCTTTTGCGCCCGGGCCAGCGCCATCTGCGTGGCCGCCAGCGCGTCGCTCATCGAATGCATTTCGCGGGTGATCCGGCGGGCATAGATGGAAATGAAGATCAGCGCGATGGTGATCGCGGCCCATTGGCCGTAAACGAAGATATCCGCGATGCGCAGGATGAACCCTTGTTCGGTGCGCAGGGGCAGGTGGTAGAACACCAGCGCGGACACCATCAGAAAGGCGGTGACCCCTAACAGGATGGTCGACCGCAGGGTCAGCACCGCCGCCGACACCGTGACCGGCCCCAGTACCAGCAGAGAAAACGGGTTGTGCAGCCCGCCGGTGAGATACAGCAGAAACCCCAGCTGGAGCATGTCGAACATGACCATCATGAGGTTTTCCGTCTCGGACAGCCGCTTGTTTTCCGGGAAGACGAAGATGGCGACCAGGTTGCCGATCACCGACACGCCGACGGCCAGATAACACAGCCCCAGTTCCAGCTGCAGATCGTAGAGCTGCTGGGCCACGGTCAGCGCCGTCAACTGGCCGATGATCGCGAACCAGCGCAGAAGGATCATCGTCCGCAGGCGGATCCAGCTGCTGCGCTGATGTTCGGTGATCAGCCCAAGATCGATATCGGCCATCCGCGCGCTTTCGTCCTCTTGTGATCGGATCGCCAAGTCTTAGGTCTGACGCGGTCAGTAATCAACGGTGTCGCAAAGGATATACGTCATGAACAAGCTTGCCGCGGTTTCGGCGACGGTGGCGATTGCCGCCTTGGTGGGCGGCATCTGGTACGTGACCGCGCCGCGCGGCGGCGGCGATGTGTTTGCCGACTGCCGCACCACCCGCGTGGCCGGAGGCGATGCGGCCATCGGCGGGCCGTTCGAGCTGGTGAACGGGCAGGGCGAAACCGTGACAGATGCGGATGTGATCACCGGCCCGACGCTGATCTATTTCGGCTACACGTTCTGTCCGGATATCTGTCCGCTGGACAATGTGCGCAATGCCGATGCGGTCGATCTGCTGGAGGATCGGGGGTACATGGTGACGCCGGTCTTCATCTCGATCGACCCGGCGCGGGACACGCCCGATGTAATGGCCGATTACGCCGCCAACATGCATCCGCGCATGATCGGGCTGACCGGTAACGACGCGCAGGTCAAGGCGGCCAGCCAGGCCTACCGCACCTATTACCGCGCCCAGCCCGCAGAGGATGAGTTCTACCTCGTCGATCATTCGACCTTCACTTATTTCGTGCTGCCCGAACATGGGTTCGTGGAATACTTCCGCCGAGAATTGCCGGCCGAGGAACTGGCGGATCGGATGGCCTGTTTTCTGGACAAGGTCTGATTCCATACAATTGCATACCATCGTTTGACCGTACCGCTGGCGCGGGCTAGTTTCGCCTGCAATGCAGTTTGGGGAGGAACGCCGGTGGCCGAACGCAGTATCGAAGAGTTGGGTCCCGATCGGACGCTCTTGCTGGTTGATGATGACGAACCGTTTCTGAGGCGCTTGGCCAAGGCCATGGAAAAGCGCGGTTTCGAGGTGGAGACCGCGGGGTCGGTCGCCGCCGGATCGGCCATCGCCACGGCCCGTCCGCCGGCCTATTCGGTGGTCGATCTGCGGCTGGAGGACGGCAACGGGCTCGACGTGGTCGAGGTGCTGCGGGAAAAGCGGCCGGATTGCCGGGTGGTGGTGCTGACGGGCTACGGCGCGATCGCGACAGCCGTCGCCGCGGTGAAGATCGGCGCGACGGATTATCTGTCGAAACCCGCCGACGCCACCGACATCACCAACGCGCTGCTGGCCAAGACCGACGATCTGCCGCCGCCGCCGGAAAACCCGATGAGCGCCGACCGTGTGCGGTGGGAGCATATCCAGCGGGTCTATGAATTGTGCGACCGCAACGTGTCCGAGACCGCGCGCCGGCTGAACATGCATCGCCGGACCTTGCAGCGCATCCTGGCCAAACGCTCACCCCGCTGAGACCAGGAGTTCCTGTCAAAAGGACACGCGCCCCATGGGGCGCGTGGCTGGTTTCTGGTCTGTGGTGGCTGGCGCAATACGCTTTTCAGACCATTGCGAAGATGCGGCACGGGCCGCCGCTGCCCCCGCGATGCTTGGGCGCGCCCACGACGATGGTCGCACCGGCCGCCGGGACGCGGTCGAGCCCGGCGATATTCTCGATCCCGAAACGGCCGGTGGGCAGCCAGACGTAATGGGTGGCGAAATCCGCCGATGGCCCGTGATCGAGCGACAGCGTGTCCACGGCCATGGATTGCGCGCCGGTTTCCTCCATCAGCATCATGGCGGCCTCGACGTGGAAGCCGGGGAAATGCATCACGGTGCCGTCGAAATTGCGGAAACCCTCGGTGTCGACCTTGCCGGCCCATCCGGAATGCATCGCGACGCAGGCGTTGTCGGGAATGTCGCCATTGGCGGCGATCCAGGCCTTGAGGTCGTCCGGCGTAACCTGGGCATCGGGATCGTCGGCCGCCTTGGCCGCGATGTCGACCACGCAGAGCGGGGCGACCAGCTGGCTTACGGGGATTTCGTTCACCGCCGCGCCGTCGCCCGAAAAGTGCAGCGGTGCGTCGATATGGGTGCCGGTGTGTTCGTTGATCGTCAGGTTCATCAGGTTGAACCCGTGCTGGCTGAATTCAAACAGCTGGTCCATGGCAAAGCCCGGCTCGCCGAAGAAGGTGGGGAATTCGGGATAAAGCTCGTGGGTCAGATCCTCGACCCCGCCATGGGCCGCCGCCAGAACCGGCTGGCCGGTGGCGGCCAGAGCGGTCGCTGCCCCGGCAGCGGCGCTTGTCTTGAAGAAGTTGCGGCGGGACAGCATTCGGTCCTTCACCGCGTTCATAACACATGCGTCACACATAATGAATCTCCCTGAGTCGTGCTTGAAAACGTGGGCCAGCGTAGCACGAAAAACGCGCGCCCCCGGCAGAGGCGCGCGTTTTCTTTTCTGTCAGGCAGGGTGACGGGTGTGTCAGGCCAGTTCCGGCGTCACCGTCAGGCCCTTGGTCACCGCGTTGGAATAGGGGCAGACCCCGTGCCCGCCCGCGATGATCTGCTTGGCGGTCTCGTCGTCGACGCCCGGCAGGCTGGCCTTGATCTTGACGTCCAGGCCAAAGCCCAGGTCCTCGCGAGGGCCGATGCCGACCTCTACGGTTACCGTGGCGTCGTCAGGCACGGTCAGGCCGTTCTGCTGCGCGTAGAAGCGCATCGCGCCCAGGAAACAGCCGGCATAGCCGGTCGCGAACAGCTTTTCGGGATTGAGCGCGTCGCCTTCCGGCCCGCCCAGTTCTTTCGGGGGGACAAGAGCGGCGGTAAAGCTGCCGTCGTCGACCGAGGATGTGCCGTTGCGGCCGCCGCCGGTGGCGGTTGCGCTGGTGGAATAGGCGATCTTGGTGGGCATGGTACCTCCATTACATCGTGTTCGCTTTAATCGTGTGCGATATAAAAGCCATCCGTTGGAAGTGTCAAGTCTTGCGATAAGATCGTGTGCGATATATCTCGTTGGCATGACCCTTGACAATGACAACGCAACGAGCCTCGAGCGGTTCCTGTGCTTCGACCTCTATGCCGCGCATCAGGCGTTCGGGCGGGTCTACAAGCCGCTGCTCGATCCCTTGGGGCTGACCTATCCGCAATATCTGGTGATGACGACGCTCTGGGCGCAGTCCCCGCTGAGCGTGGGGCAGATCGGCCGGCGGGTCGGGCTGGAAACGAACACCCTGACGCCGCTGCTGAAACGGATGGAACAAGCGGGGCTGATCCAGCGTCGGCGGGCGCGCGACGACGAGCGGCGGGTCGTTGTCACCCTCACCGATGCAGGGCGCGATATGCAGGCGCGCGCCGCGCATGTTCCGGCCTGCGTCGGGCGGGCGACGGGGCTGGACACAAGGGAGCTTCAGGATCTGCAGGATCGTTTGCGCCGTCTGACCTCTGCCTTGAACGGCGGCTAAGGCTTTCTTTTGGACACGGCTTTTGCCACACTCTTTTGAAAAACGGATGATGCGCCGATGTAAATCGTCGTAACATTACCCATATAGACCACAAGCCGTTGACATAAGGGAGCG
This sequence comes from Aestuariicoccus sp. MJ-SS9, assembly GCF_032586235.1. NCBI lineage: Bacteria > Pseudomonadati > Pseudomonadota > Alphaproteobacteria > Rhodobacterales > Paracoccaceae > Aestuariicoccus > Aestuariicoccus sp. MJ-SS9. Next base: position 22,793 of record NZ_JAWHTD010000006.1, on the reverse strand, counting down.
ATTTTATGGCCGATTTCGAAACGCAGGTGCGCGAGTCCCAGAACCAGGTGGCCGAGGCCCAGGCCAAGATCGCCGAATTGACCGGCCGCATCGAAACCGCCCGCAGCAAGATGAAGGCGGGTGACGACATCAGTATCGACATCGAGAACGCCACTCTTGAGGATGTCCACGCCCATACGGATGTCATGAACGCCAATATCGCCGAGCTGATCATGGGGCTCGATGACGTGACGGCGGCGTTCTCCAAGGATTTCGACGAGATGCGTTCGAAAACCGGGTGGGAAAGCTTTGTCGGCATCTTTTCGCAGAACCGCGCCGACCAGATGCGGCAAGAGCGGATCAAGACCGCAAGCATCGACGACAAGCTGCAGGATCTGATCTCGAAATCCGACATCATCGTGAAGTTGCTGCAAGGCCAGCTGAACCTGCTGAACGAGCAGCGCGAAAAGGTCGAGGCGAACCTGACCGACACGCTGGACGACCGCGAGCTGACCGTGGGCGAGCTGGAATCGGTGAAGGCCGAGATCGTGGCGATGGATCCCAGGATCATCGAGTTGGAAAACCGCATCAGCATGGAACAGGACGCCGCTGCGCGGACCAAACTGGAAACCGAGCTTGCCGATCTTAACACCCGCTACAACGCGCTGGTGCAGGACGAGCAGGTCAAGCTGGCGAAATCGCAGACACTCGAACGGTATATCGAAAAGGGCAAGACCTGGATCGACTCGTTGCAGAACCAGGCGGCGACGCAGATGGTGCTGATCAACAAGCTGCAGACGGACACCAAGCAGCGCGTGGTTCTCTACGATGCGCTCACCAAATCGCTGAAGACCGCGCAGCAGCAGGACGTCGCCCACCGCATCAACGAGATCGGCGTGCAGACCGACCAGGAGGCGCAGACCGCCATGGCCTCGATCGGCACGGCAACGAACCAGCGGATGGCTGACATGCTGGAGGCGCATGAGGAACACATGGTCTTTGCCCGCGACGTGCTGGAAGCCAAGGCCAAGGCCGACGAACGCTTTGCCCGCCGCTTTGCCCAGATCGTCGAAAAGCACGACAAGAACCTCTACGGCGGCTGAGCGCGATGAGCGGGCGGAAAAATCCGGTGCCCGGCGTGTTCCTTGCTTTCATCGGCGGGGCGGTCACGATCTTCGGGGCGCGCTTTGGGATACAGTGGTTGATCCTGGCGGGTGTCCTGACGCTCGTTGCCGCAGGGCTTTTGCTGATCCGGGCGACGTCGGGCAACCGATCCGGCCCGGTCGGCCGCAGCACAGGCGACACGCCCTATTTCGGCTGGACCTCGAAAAACGATGGCGGCGGAGACGGCGGCGGTGACTGACCCGAACCACGACCACGTCGGGCTGTCCGACACCTTCGCCAGCCGCCGCTATTTCCAGAAATTCGAGGCGATCACCCGGCATCTGGGCCGCGTCGCGGCGGTCTTGGAAACCGAAGGCGCGCTCAATTCGAACGAGGTCCGGATCCTCGCGCGGTATGTGCTGAGCCTGGCGTTCACCTTTCGCGCTTTGTCGATGAAGTACCTGCTGGCCGGACGGGATACCGGGCAGTTCTTCGGCTCGCTGACCATGGACAACCACGAAAGCGGGTTTCCGGCGGCCTCCGAGCTGATGGTCATGGCCAACGACGCCCAGCAGGCCGAACGTCATCTGGAGGGAATGCCCTCGGTGGCCGATCTCAAGCGGCAGATGATCGAACAGATCGTCGGCGCGCAAGAGGTGCCGACCCGCCTGCAATTCGCACTGAGCCAGCGGCTTTATTACGAGGAATTGCAGCGCGGCAACCTCTTTTGGGTGCGCAACGATCCGGTGGCCGAATGGCAGGGCGGGGCCTTTCCCCGCACCACGTTCCGGCTGCACTGGGCGGTCTACGACAGCCAGGTCAACCTGCCCACGATCTATCTGATGGAGCTGGAGGACACCGGCGCCACAGCACTGCCCAAGGACACCCGCCGCTGGCCCGAGGTGCAGGCGCATCTGATGGGGCAATCGCTCGGCGGGCTGAAGCTGCTAACCATTGCCAGGGGCTTTGACCAAAGCTTTGACGATCTGCACCCCAAACGCCTGCGCCGCATCCATCTCGGCCCGATGTATTCGCACAGCTATACGCGGCAATCCGGCCCGCTCCGCGAGGTTCTGGCCGAGGCGAAGGCCCCGCCGGGTCAGGACTGGACGCTCGCCGCCACCTTCGAGGACCTGGAAAGCGAACGGGTCGAGACCGAGCGGACTGGCTGGTTCGGCACCGTCGAACGCGAGGTCTTCGCGCTCGATCCGTTCTCGGGGCGCGGGGTCGAGACCGGGGCGACCCGGATGGAACGGATGATCATCCTGCCCGAGCGCCCGTTCCAGGTGCTGAGCGAAAAGAACCCGCCGGGGTTCGCCGGTGTGCGGAAATTCGTGGTCAGCCCGGGGGGCCGCGTCTTGCGGTACTGATGTGTGGCGCGGGTGGAAAGGTTGGATTTGAGTATTTTTGCCAAGAAGAAGCAGGGGATTGCGCGATGAGCCAGACGTCGGACCAGATGGAATTGCGCGAAGAGGATATTCGCAAGCATTACCTCGCCGCCGTCGCCTTGCTGGAGGGGTTCGATCACGCGCCGCGCATCGCCACAGCGAAGACGCCCAATCGGGCGGAGGAGCGGTCGCCCGGCATCCCGACGGGGCGGCGGTTCCGCAGCACGACGCCGGGGCTGGCGGCGCGGCGGACGCTGCGCACCGAGGGCGTTCAGCTGATCGCGCGGATCGCGGCGGCGGACGACGACGACCCGCTGACCTCGCCCTTGCAGGCCACCGCGACAAATGCCCTGCGCCGCGCGCTTGCCATCGCGCTGGCGATTGGTGAGACATATTCCGACGCGACCCCGCTGGCCGATCTGAAGCGCGCCAACCTGTCGGGTGCCCTGCCCGAGGCGCGCGAGAGCGAATTTTCATCCCTTCTGGCGGCCGAGGCATTGGCGGTCGCGCATGTCTTCGGCAACGCGCTGGCCTATCTGCTGGCCCCGCATCTGGGCGAGACCCAGGTCGAGGTGGGCGAGGTCGAGGAACTGCTGACGGAAAACGCCAGCCTCGCCCTACACGGCCTCTTGTGGGAGCTCGACAAGAAGATCGAAACCTTCGCCCCCGATGACACCCACCTGATCGCTACCCTTACCGCCTTTGCCGAGCAGCTGATGGACAAGGTGGCCCTTCGTGCCCAGAGCGCGCCGCATCTCGCGGCCTTCACGGGCGCCAGCTGGCATGTCGAGGCCGACGATCTGACCATCGACGGCTTCACCCCCGCCACCCGCGCCCGCGGCACCACGATCACCATGCAATTCAAGAAACCGCATCAGGTGGTCGGCAACCACATCGCCAAGTACCAGGCCATGCGGCTCGCCAAGATGCTGATGGCCTATGATTTCGAGCGCAAGCTCAACCCCTTTGCCGAACTGGGGGGCTTCATCTTCACCTTCATGGGTGACGGCAAGCCCGGCACCGGCAAGACGACGCTGATCCAGATGATGGCGGGGCTGATTCACGAATATTGCCAGGTGGCGGGCTATCCCTTCCGCTATCAGAACCTCAGCACCGAGAATATCGACAGCTACCAGGGCAAGTCGGGCCAGAACGCCAAGGCTTTCATCAACAACATCATCGACCCGCATGCGATCGGCTTCGGCACCATCGACGACATCGACCAGCTGGCGGGCAAGCGCGGCGACCGGCAATCCAGCGCGGGCCAGCTCGAGATCACCGCCGTGCTGATGGAGAGCTTTGCGGGCGCCAACACCGTCGTGCGCGGCAACTGCACCTTTGGCATGTTCTCCAACTATCCCGAAAACGTCGACGACGCCCTGCGCCAGCGGGCGGGCGCGCGGTTCCTGGTGGACGGGCCACAGACGCGCGAGGATTACATCGACATTCTGGCGCTGTTGATGGGCAAGAAGCACGACATCCCGCTGGGCGATCACGACCTATACGAGGCGCAGGCGATCCAGAAGGCGGTCGCCGCGTCCTTCGAAAGCCACAACCGCCCGCATGAAGAGGGGCTGCTGAAGGTCTTCGACCGCGTTCACGACCGGATCGGCGCGCTCGACACCATCGCCAAGCTGGGCACGTACCTCAAGGCCATCCAGGAGGCAGACGACAGGTTTACCGGCCGCGCGATCAAGAACATCACCGACGCGGTCAAGGTTCGCGCGATGGACTTTGAGCTGCCCGACGAATGGATGGAAAACCCGGAGCTGTTTCTGTTCAAACCCTATGAAGAGAAATCCGCGATGATCGAGGACCTGCGCCGCCCCATCACGGTCGAGATGGTGATCCAGGAAATCAACCGCTACGCTGACAGCGAATTCCGTTACGCCGACAAGTCGGACGAAGCGGCGATCGAGGCCATGGTCCGCGACTTCGGCCGTCAGGAAGAGGCGAAGAAGAGGTATTTGGAGGGTAAGGGGTGATGACGTGGTGGGAACAGTGGAATAGTTTTTTATCAGATAATCAGGCCCTTACAGTAGCAGTGGGTATTCCAATACTTACTGCTATCGCAGCTGGCATAGTCTCGCTGATAACCACCATATGGAATTTGAAGGCTCAAAGGCTGGACCGAGAGCAGCAAAGAAAATTATGGATCGCGAACTCTGAAAAGGAAAATTTGCGAGAGCTCAGAGAAATCATGGCAAAATTTGAAATCACAAATTTTGCGGCTCAGTTTGATATCAAAAGTGGCTTATCTTCTGGCATAAAGAACCACCTTCCCCGTGAGGAAGTTGCCAAAGTCACCCGAGAGATAATTGAGTTCATGGTGCAGATCGAGCTTCGTGTGCCGTCTGATGACCCTGAATTTTCAAAGCTGGCACTGCAATGAAACGAGAGCTTTCCATGTTCTCGGGTAAAACGGCTCAAGATCAAGGTAATCCAAATGAAAGATTCATTGCGGTCAGTCGTCGTATTTTAACACGACTAGAAAATGGTATTTTGGATAGGATTGCTTCAGCGTGAAACGCCTCATCCAATCCGGTCTCATGTTCGGCAACCTGGTCCATATCGACAGCCCCGCGCTGGTCGAGCGGTACAACCGGGCGCTCAAGCATCTCACCGGAAAGACCACCCAACTCACCGATTTCTATGTCGATATCTCGGGCTATTCCCCCGAGGTCGGGCATGAGCTGAAGGATCATCTGTACCTTAACCAGAACGGCGTGAACCGGCAGTTCATTCTGCTGACCATCCAGCAGAAGACCGCGCCGCTGCTCAATGCGAAATTCTCTACCAGCCGCGGGATCCTGAGGCAGTTTATCGAGGCCAACGAGGCGCAGCTTTTCGCGCTGACGGCCCGGGATGCGGTGGCCGGCGAGCTGGTGAATTCGGTCTATGACGTCAGCGACCCTGTGCGGCTCTTCGACATTCACAAGATCAAGGTCGAGGCGGATACGACCGGCGGCACGGTGCGCGACGCCGAAAAGCTGGGCCAGATGATCGACCGTTTCATGGCCGAGGACGACGCCTGGTATGACGACGTGCTGATCGGCGACATGATCGGGCTGGCGAAGAAAACCGGCGATGTGGTGCGCAACCCGGTCAGGCTGAAACAGATGGAGTTCGAGCAGAAGAACTTCTGGACCAGCCATTTCGGCGGCATGTACATCTTTCGCGAGGCGGATGAACCGGCGGTGATCATGGGCGGCGACTGGGCCGCGCCGGGCAAGCTGCCCATCGAATACGTGATCAACACGACCGACCGGAACCGCATCGCCATCTTCTTCGAGGTCAACGGGCTGGTTGAGCCCATCGTCAAGGCGCGGGGCGTGGATTCGGCGGCGATCCTGCGGCAGAAGATGGATTTCATCGTCGTGGACGCGGCGCAGGATGCGGGGCTCGACCTGACCGGGGCGACCCGGCGCGACATCCGCAACCTGGCGCGGCGGCACGGGGACAGGCTGCCCGAGGCCTGGCACGGGCTGAACCAGCTGGTGCAATGGGCCGAGGGCGCGGGGCCCTGGCCGCATCTGTCGTCGAACCATCCGGCCTATTTCTACACCCTGCGCAGCGCCAACCACGCCGACCGCGATCTGGTCAACATGCTGCTGGCAGAGCTTTGCCCGATGGACATCCGCCAGCTCTTCATCTGTCACAAGCAGCTTTTCTACAAGCTCTACAAAGGCTGGCCCCACACCAAGAAGACCTATGTCGTGGATTTCCTGAAACGCGAATATCAGGTGGACAAGGCGGGGGCGCGGGCGGCACTCTTTGGCCATGACGCCCCGATGGAGGAACCGGCCGTCACCGAGGATCTGGTGGCGCGGGTCGGTCCCTGGGGCGCGGTAAGGAGGTAGCGGATGTTCGCACTGGCGCGGCTTTTCATCGTCGGCTTCATCGTTCTGACGATCGTCTACGTGGTCCTGTCGCTTTATTCGCGGTCGGTCCGGCGCGGCAAGCTCGAGGCGCAATGGGACGAGGAAGGCATGACCGGCGACAAGGATGCCTTTGTGCGCGAAGGGCTGGAGGATTATGACGGGTCACTGCGCCGCAAGCTGATCCTTGGGGTCTATGTGATACCCTTGTGTTTGATCACACTCGTCATATACCTGACGAACTTTTACTAAGGCCGCCCGTGCGGCGGATCGACAAAACCTGAGGGGGCCCGCGATGGTCTACGTCAAATGGACTTTCATCCTGATCTTCTGGGCGCTGGTGGCGATGGTGCTGCATTATACGCTGCCGCAAAGGGATATCGCGCGGATCACCGACACCTATGTCGAGCGGATCGACTTCGGCGAGAACTCGATCTTCTGGGCGCATCCGGCGACGGGCGACAATCCGAACCCGGTGAACCGGGATGTCTTTTTCATCCAGGCGTTCCGGACCGACAACCGGCCGATGATCTACCGCAACGAGGACACCGGCTGGGGCTGGCCGCCGTACTTCAAGTTCGACACGTCGAACCTGCAGGCCGAGGCGTCGGATCTGGAATCCAAGTCCACCGGCGGCGCGGCGCAATGGGCGCTGATCACCCATTACGGCTGGCGCAATGAATTCCTGTCGATCTATCCCAACGCCATTTCGGTGCGGGCCGTTCCGGGGCCGGATTACCAGAAGGGCGTGAACTGGGTGAACGTGGTGATCCTGGTGACCCTGGCGGGGCTGATCTGGGCGATCTGGGTCCGCTGGCGGCGGTTCCGCATGAACCGCATCGACCCGATGCTCGAGGATGTGGGTGACAGCCTCGATGCGGGCGGCAGCCGGTTGCGGCGGCTTTTCGGCGGCAAGGGCTGAGTCGACTTCAGCTTACCGAAAAGTCGCGGAATCAGGGGCGAAGCCCGCCGCGACCAGCGCCTGCCCGTCCCGGCGGGCTGGCGCTTTGTCGACGTAGGCGCACCGATCATTCGTAGCAATGACTTGGCGGGGATAAAGCGCGTAGACGAAACGCAGCAACGACATCCCACGGACAGGCGCTGGTCGCTTCCTTCCCAGTCCTCAGGCGCATCACGACCGCGCTCACCCGATCAGCGTGCCGCCCATCTGCGCATAGAGATCGCCGTAATCGAGGGTCACCCAGTTCTCCATGATCTGGTTGCCTGACAGCCGATAGAAATCCATCACCCGCAGGGTCAGCGCGCGGCCGTCCGCCTTCAGGCCCAGGTAATCGCCCTGCCAGGTCATCGTCATCGACGGCCAGCCCGACACCGCCGCGTATTGCCCGTCGCCGATGCGGCAGTAATGGTTGCCGCCCTTGCGGTCGGGGAACGCATGTAGGAACGACGCGCGGTGGTCCTGCACGAAGCCGTCCCAGCGGAAGTTCGACCCGATCCCGGCGGGGCCGTACCAGAACATGTCGCGGTGCCAGTATCCATCCTCGCCGGTCTGACCCTTCGAGGTGCCCGTCTCGGGGTCGAAGACATGCAGATCGGCCAGCATCGCCTGCACCCGGTCCAGAGTCGCGGTCCCATCGCCGGTCCGGGGGATCAGCCCATCCTGGGTCGCCGGGGCGGGAAAGGTGATCTCGGTTCCCAGCTCGGGGAAGGGCATCCGCCCGCACTGGCGCAGCAAATCGGGCAGATCGAAGATCATCTTCATCTCGGTGATCTGTCCGTTCTCGATGCGAAAGAACTCGCCCGCGCGCAGGAACACCAGATGCCGTGACGGGGCGATTCCCCAAAGCGGCGCGTTGAATGTGCCGACGTAATGGGTGACGCAGGCGCACCATGTGCCGCCCGCCTCGCGCACGTTCTGGCCGCCGATGAACAGCAGGTCCCGGCGGTGCAACCCGGTGATCGCGGCGCGCAGCGGGGCGATGAACCGCTCGATGATCTCGGACGTGCCGGTCAGCCGATTCAGCGGCCAGGCCAGATCGGCCAAAGCCTCGGGATGAAGAATCGCCCGGTCCCCGTCGGACCAGAGCCTGGCCAGACCAACCCGCGTTTCTGCCCGAAAATCCGTCATTTTTCTCTTCCTTTGAAGGGGTGTGAAAAAGTCTTGGCAAATTGCAGGCATTGCGTCTAGCCTTTTTGCAAACGTGTGCAAAAATCCTGCGACCACAGAAAAGGAAGCGGCGGATGGCCGAAATCCAGTTGCGCAATGTCTCGAAACGGTGGGGAAGCTTCGTCGGCGTCGATAATTTCGACCTTACGATCGCCGACCAGGAGTTCCTGGTTCTCCTCGGGCCGTCGGGCTGCGGAAAGACGACCACCATGCGGATGATCGCAGGGTTGGAAGAGGCGACCGGCGGCGACATCCTGATCGACGGCAAGCGGGTCAACGACCTCGACCCAAAGGACCGCGACATCAGCATGGTGTTCCAGTCCTACGGGCTCTATCCGAACATGAACGTCTACGACAATATTCGCTTTCCTTTGAAGGTGCGACGGGTCGATCCGGCCAGCCATGACGACCGCGTGATGCGCGCCGCCCGGATGGTCGAGCTGGAACCGTTCCTGCACCGCAAGCCGGCCGAACTGTCGGGCGGCCAGCGCCAGCGCGTGGCGCTGGCCCGCGCCATCGTGCGGGAACCGAACGTCTTTCTGATGGACGAGCCGCTGTCGAACCTCGACGCCAAGCTGCGGGTCAGCACCCGGGCGCAGATCAAGAACCTCAGCCACGAGCTCAAGGTCACGACGATCTACGTCACCCACGACCAGATCGAGGCGATGACCCTGGCCGACCGCGTCGTGGTGATGAAGCAGGGCGTCGTGCAGCAGGTCGGCACGCCGACGGATATCTACGACAAGCCCGCCAACACCTTTGTCGCGGGGTTCATCGGCTCTCCGGCAATGAACCTGATCGAGGGCACAGCCCAGGGCGGCACCTTCAGCGCCGAAGGAATAAGCGTCAGCGGCACCCCGGCCCTGGACGGGCCGGTGACGCTGGGCTTCCGCGCCGAGGACGCGCATCTGGCCGAGGGCGGCGACGCGCAGATCGAGGCCAAGGTCTATACCATCGAGCTCTTGGGCGACGCGACCATGATCACCGTGCGCATCGGCGGTGCGCTGGTGTCGGTCAAGGCAGGCAAGGAATACCGGGCCGAGATCGGCGATCCCGTCGCCATCGCCGTGCCCACCGCCATCTGCCACTTTTTCGACGCGACCTCCGGGGCGCGCGTCGATTGAACGAAAGCGGCACCCATGCCGCGACAAACACACAGGGAGACCGCAAAATGATGATGAAACACCTTCTGATGGCCGGCGCTGTCGCGCTGATGGGCACCACGGCCAGCGCGGCGTGTTCTTATGAGAACACGGTGCCGATCAAGTCGCTCTCGGCCGGGTTCGAGGCCTGGAAATCCGTCACTGACGCCATGGCCGAATGCGGGAATTTCGAGGCCGAGCTCGACCAGGAATTCCGCACCAAGCAGCCCGCCGCCTTTGCGGCGAAACTTTCGCTCTATCACATCGGCGGGGTGTCGAATGGCACGGTCACGCCGCTGCTGAACGAAGGCACCATTCGCCCGCTCGACGATCTGGTCGAAAAGTACGGCCAGAACCTGACGCCGAACCAGCTGATCCGGATCGACGGCAAGGTCATGGCCATCGCCATGATGGTGAACACCCAGCACCTGATGTACCGTGAAGACATCTTTGCCGATCTGGGCCTCGACGTTCCCACCGACTGGGACGGCGTGCTGGACGCCTCGGCCAAGATCGCCGAGGCGGGCGTGGTCGACTACCCGCTTGGCGCGACGATGAAGTCCGGATGGAACCTGGCGCAGGATTTCGTCAACATGTTCAACGGCTACGGCGGCAGCTTCGTGAACGCCGACAGCACGCCCGCCGTCGATTCCGAGGCCGGGATGAAGGCGCTCGAGACGATGAAGGCGCTAAGCGCCTATCTCGATCCGGAATACCTGGTCAGCGATTCCACCTACGTCCAGCAGCAGTTCCAGCAGGGCAAGATCGCCATGGCGAACCTCTGGGCCAGCCGCGCCGGCGCGATGGACAACGAAGAGGAAAGCCAGGTGGTCGGCAAGGTCGCCACGGCGGCGGCGCCGTTGGCGATGGAGGGCGGTGCGCCCGCCACGACGCTCTGGTGGGACGGCATGGTTGTCGCCGCCAACATCACCGACGAAGAGGCCGACGCCGCCTTCCGCCTGATGATGGAAGGGCTGGATGAGGAAATGGTCACCGCGCATAACGACGACGCGATCTGGCTGGTGTCGGGCTATCAGCCCGGCAAGATGGCGCAGGGCGCGATTGCCACGGCGACCGCGTCGCCCGCGCCTGCGCCCTATCCCTCGACCAGCCAGATGGGCCTGATGCACACCGCGCTGGGCAACGAACTGCCGTCGTTCTTCACCGGCGAGCGGGACGCGGCGGCGACGCTGGCGGCGATCGAGGCGGCCTATACCACGGCGGCCAAAGAAGCCGGCCTGCTGAAGTAACGCGGACAAGGGCCAGCCGCCCCGCGCGGCTGGCCTGCCGGGATGGAGCACGCTTTCGATCATATCGTCGTCGGGGCCGGGTCCGCTGGCTGCGCGCTGGCCGGGCGGCTGGCGGCGCTGACCGATTGGCGGATCGCCGTGGTCGAGGCGGGACCGTCCGACCGGCATCGGTCGAATGGCGAAGCGCCGCCCACGCCGGAACGCGAAAGCGCCGGGGTCTTTCAGGTGAACATGCGCGGCGCGCGCCGCTGGTCCGCTGCCGACGCCTGCCTCCGGCCCGCATTGGCCAGTGGGCGGGTGCAGCTTTTGACCGGGGCCGAGGTGCGCCGCGTCCTGATCGACGGCGCGGTCGCCACCGGGATCGAACTCGACGACGGGCAGCGCATCGTCGCACGCGATGGCGTGACGCTGTCGGCCGGGGCGATCGAGAGCCCGGCGCTCTTGATGCGCTCGGGCCTCGGCCCGGCGGCGCATCTGCGTGACCGGGGTATCGCCGTTCAGCGCGACATGCCCGGGATCGGCGAGAACCTTCAGGATCACCCCGCCGTCGGCCTTCACCACGCCGGGCCGCGCTCGGGTTACGGTCTGACGGCGAGGCAACTGCCCGGATGGGCACTGGCCCCGCTGCGCTACCTCATGCAGGGCAAGGGCCGCCTGGCCTCGAACACGGTCGAGGTGGGGGCCTTTTTACGAGTCAGCGACGGCGACGGCCCGCCCGAGGCGCAGGTCCATTTCATCCCGTTCCACATGGGCTGGAAAGGGCGGGCGATCACCTGGGGATCGGGCTATTACGCCGATGTCTGCCTCTGCCGCCCCAAATCTCGCGGGCGGCTGAGCTTGAAGGCGGATCACCGGCCCGAGATCGACCTGGGCCTCGGCGCCGATCCAGACGATGTGACGCTGCTGGCTAGAGCGGTAACGCGGCTGCGCCAATTGCTGGACGACGCCCCCTTCGGCGCGGCCCGCGCCGAGGAACGCCACCCCGGGCGGCACGTGACCGGCGACGCGCTAATTGACGACATCCGCCACCGCATGGGCACCGCCTATCACCCGGTCGGCACCCTGCGCATGGGCACCGCGCCCGACGCCCCGGTGACGCCCGATCTGGCACTGCGCGGCATGGCCAACCTTTGGGTCGCCGACGCCAGCGTCATGCCCGCGCTCACCAGCGCCAACACCAACGCGCCCTCGATGATGATCGGTTGGCGCGCAGGCGCCATGATCGCCCGCGCCGCAACGCAGGAGCACGCCGCATGAAGTTCCGCACTTTCGCCATGTTCGTCGGGCCTTCGGTCTTTCTGATGCTGCTCTTCATCGCGGCGCCCTTGATCAGCGTGCTGATCCAGAGCTTTCAGGTCACCCAGCCCATCGTCATCACCCAAGAGGTCGAGACCTGCACCCCCGGTTTCCTGACCCAGACCTGCACGACCGAAATCAAGACCGTCCCCCAGCTGGACGACGCGGGCCGGATCCTGACCGAAACCCGCTGGGTCGGCTGGAACAGCTATGCCAACGTGCTGGGGCTGGACGCCATGCGCGCCGCCTGGTCCGAGGGGCGGCTGGGCGACATCCTGCAGATCGACTTCTGGGCGGCGCTGCGGTTCACGCTGATGTTCACCATCGTTACGCTGCCCTTGGTGCTGGGCACCGGTCTGGCCATCGCGCTGGCGGTCAACAACGCGGCCAAGGCGCTCAAGGGGCCGATCATCTTCGTGTCGCTGCTGCCCTTCATCATCACCCCGGTGATCGGGTCGCTGTCGATCTACTGGCTCTTTGTCGGCGACGGGATCGTGACCAGCTGGCTCGAAGCCTGGCTCGACCGCGACCTCGCGCTTTTCGCACAAGGCTGGACGATCGAGATCCTGATGTATTTCTACCGCGTCTGGCACGTGGCGCCCTTCGCCTTCGTGATCTTCTATGCCGGGCTGCAGACCGTGAACCAGGACACGCTGGAATCCGCGATCATCGACGGGGCCAGCCGGTTCGAGAGGCTGCGTTACGTGATCGTGCCGCATATCATGCCGCTCATTATCTTCGTCACCATCATTCACCTGATGGACAGCTACCGCGTCTTCGAAGAGATCGTCGGCTTCCGTGCGCAGGCCCATGTGCAGTCGCTGCAATGGCTGACCTACGATCTGCTGCAGCCCGACGACGCGGGCAATCGCGCGATCAGCCGGGCCTCGGCCAGCGCCATGCTGACCATGATCGGGATCGTGATCCTGCTGATCCTGCCGCTGCGCCGCACCTGGCGCGACCACAAGGGAACGTGAGTACATGAGCACCCCCCGCGCCCTCCGACAGCCGCTGGCCCTGCGCGCCGGATCGGCCGCTTTCCTGACCTTCTGGTGCCTGCTGGCCGCCTTCCCGATCGTCTGGATCGCGGTCATGAGCTTCAAGTCGCCGGTCGACGCCTTCGCCCCCTCAGCCTGGGATGTCATCACCGGCCCCGAGACTTTGGCCCGCGGCAAGGGTCTGTCGCTGCTCGACATTGCGGCGGGGATCGCGGTGCTCTGGATCGCCATCCAGACCGCCCTGACACGCCTGCCCCGCTGGGTGAACGCTCTGGCCAGCCCGGCCTGGATCGTACCGGCATGGATCGCCGCGGCGCTGGCCTATGGTCTGGCCTTCGTGACGCTGTTCTTCGGCCTCCTGCCGATGATCCTGGGCCCGCTGAACGGCATACTCGGCCCGCTGGGCACGCCGATCCTCGGCCTCACGGCCGAGCATTACCAGGCCGTCTGGGTCGAAAACGCCTTCTGGCAGAACTTCGTCAACTCGATGATCGTCACCTTCGGGGTCGTCACCATATCGCTGACGGTCGGCACGCTCGCGGGCTACGGCCTGGCGCGGTCCGGCTCGAACCTGGCGTTCTGGCTGCTGATCCTGGCGCTGATCTTCCGCGCCCTGCCGCATTCGGTGCTGGTGGCGGGCTACCTGCCGTGGTTCATCAATTCCGCCGAGATCCTCGAGCCGATCTTCGGCGCCTCGGCGCCCACGCTCTACGGCCAGCCCTGGGCGGTGATCGCCGTGCTGGTCAGCATCAACCAGCCGTTCACGATCTGGATGCTGCGGAGCTTCTTCCAGAACATCCCCACCGATCTCGACGAGGCCGCCCGCGTCGACGGCTGCACCCATTTCCAGGCCTTCCGCTGGGTGATCATGCCGGTCATGTGGCCCGGCGTCATCACCACCGGGCTCTTTTCCTTCCTGCTGGCCTATAACGACTTCCTGGTCACCAGCCTTTTGCTTGACGCCCAGAACCAGACCATGGTCCCCGCCATCGCGGGCTATTTCAACCGTGAAACCACGACAACGGATCAGGTCGAGGCCGTCGCCGCCGCCGTCTCCATCACCGCGCCGCTCTTCCTGCTGGTCATGGTATTCCAGAGACAGATCGTCTCGGGCCTCACCGCCGGCGCGGTCAAGGGATGACACCCCTGCTTCTTCTTGGCACAAATACTCCCGCCGGAGGCTCCTCCGCCGGCCCAGGCGCAAAGGCATGACATGAAAGGCACCCGCCCCGAACAGGCCGTCCTGTCCCGCGATACGGATATGTCGAAAACCGATGAAACCCGCGCGGTGATCGAGACCATGGTGGATGGACTTAACGATCACCGCATCGCCGACATCGGAGAATTCTTCTCCGAAACCTTCAGCTGGAGGGGCAACCGGGGCTGCGGCACCAAAACCGGCCTGCGCGAATTCCAGGACAATTGGCAAAAGCCTTTCCAGGCCGCGTTCTCCGACAAGGTCTGCATCGACGAGGCGCGGCTCTACATGGGCGAATGGGCCGCCGCCTTCGGACGGCAAGAGGCGACACATGCCGGCACCTTCATGGGCATCGCGCCGACCGGAAAGCGGGTCGAGATCCGCTACATGGATTTCTGGAAGGTGGAGGGCGGCAAGATCGTCGACAATTGGGTCATGGTCGATTTCCCCCATGTGCTCGCCCAGCTCGGCCGCGATGTCTTCGACGGCCAGGGGTGGGAGGCGTTCGACACCGGCGCCAGAACGCCGCCGGCCCCATGACGACAGGACGGGTCACATCGCTCGACGTGGCGGCGCTGGCGGGGGTGTCCCGCTCGGCGGTCAGCCGGGTGTTCACCCCCGGCGCCAGCGTCAGCCCGGCCACCGCCGCAAAGGTCCGCGAAGCGGCCGAAAAGCTCGGCTACCGGCCCAACGTGCTGGCCCGCGCCATGCTGACCGGGCGCAGCCATATCATCGGGCTGGTGGTTGCCTATCTCGACAACCATTTCTACCCCACCGTGCTCGAACAGCTCTCCGCCGCGCTGGAACGCGAGGGCTATAACGTGCTGGTCTTCATGGCCCAGCCGTCCGCGGACGGGGTCGACGACACCGTGCAGGAAATCCTCGACTACCAGGTTGACGGTCTGATCCTCGCCTCCGTCGCGCTCAGCTCGGACCTGGCCGACCGCTGCCGCGCGCTGGGCGTGCCGGTGGTGCTCTTCAATCGGCGGCAGGGCGAGGCGTCGGAAATCGCCGTGGTGTCCGACAATGCCCGAGGCGGCCGTCTTGCCACCCGCCATCTGATCGAAGGCGGCGCGCGCAAGATCGGCCATATCGCGGGCTTTGAGGGTGCCAGCACCCAGGTCGACCGCGAGGCCGGGATGATGGACGAACTGGCCCGGCACGGCATGCGGCTCCATGCCCGCGAGGTCGGTAATTTCGACCCCGAAGAGGCCCGCGCCGCCGCCCGCCGCATGTTCGCCCGCCCCGATCCGCCGGATGCGGTCTTTGTGGCAAACGACTACATGGCCTTCATGGTGATGGACGTGCTGCGCACCGAGCTGGGGCTCGACATCCCCGGCGATGTGGCCGTCGTCGGGTTCGACGACGTGCCGACCGCCAGCTTTGACGCCTATTCCCTGACCACGATCCGGCAGGACAGCGCGGCGATGGTCGCGGCCACCGTGACCGCGCTGATGGACGGCATCTCGGGCGCCGCCGAACCGCCCTCCGCCCCGCTGCCGGTCGACCTGATCGTCCGCCGCTCGACGCGTCCGCCGCGAGGATAGCCCGCAAGGGCATGACGAGCGCTCACGCCGCCCCGGTGGCCAGCAATATCTGTTTCCAGATGGCGGTCTCGTCGATCAGCGTCCATTCGCGGCGCAGCCCGCGTGGCCCGAATTCCGCATGGGTGATACCCATCACATAGACCTCCGCCCCGGTCGGTGCCCCGAACGCGCCCCAGCCGTCGTGCCGCCCGGTCAGCGACCAGCGCACCGCCGCGCGCGGCGGCGACAGAGGATCGGTCATTCCGATGACATGATCGACCGCGAAAAGGGCCGAGGGGAAGGCCGATCTCAGCGACAGCCAGAACCGGTCCGCATCTGCATGTCCCGCGCCGGTGACGTGGCCGGGATAGGCCAACTCGGCGGCGCGGTCGTAGCCAGCGGCGATGGCGGAAAACGCGCCCGACATGATGCGCTGCAACAGATCGGCGAGCGCCTGCCCGTACTCGCTGTCGTTGCCCCTTCCGTCATAGGGCCCCGCCACATCCGTCGCGGGTGTCAGCGGTTTGACGCAGGCCTCGGGTCCGCCTTCGCGCGCGATCAGATCGCGGGTCCATTCGACGAGGTCCTGCCCCATCTGCCGCACGATGGCGCCCTGATCGCGAACCAGCCATTCGTCCTGCACGGCATTGGCGCGGCACCAGCAATCCGCGAGGATCCGGTATCTCAGCCGCCGCCCGGTGGGCGCGCCGTACATGCCTGGCCCGCTGTGCGTGGCGGTGCAGATCAGCCGGTGCGACGACAGAAAGGAATCGTCCCCGGTCGGGCACCAGATCACATCTTCGCCCAGCAACTCGCGGTCTGGAAATTCGGCCAGCGTGGCCTCAGTCGCGGCGATGATCCCGGCGTTGCCCACCACCACAGACGCAGGCGAGCGCACCACCAGATCCGGGCCATAATAACCCAGCAGGCTGTCGATCCGCCGGTCCTCCCAGATGTCGCGGGTGATCCCCAGGACATAATCCGGCGCGTCGCGCCAGCGGTCGTCGAACCCAGGCAGAAACGCCATCAGCGCTTGCCGTAATAGAGCCCCACCACATGCTCGGCTTCGGCGAAGAAGAGCCACCGCGCGACCAGCACGCCCGCCACATGGCTGACCACCGCCAGCAGCGCCAGAAAATGCCCAAAGGGCAGCAGCAACAGCACGATGGGCACAACCATCATCAGCCCCAGCGCCGCGAGCCGCAGCTTGGCTGCGTGCTTGCGCCCCACCACATGGACCATTTCGCGCAGCAGATAATTGCTGCCGGTATGCGGCGGCTCGAACGCGGTGACCTTGCCGATGTTGCCCAGCCCCGTGGCGCTGGCCATGTCGCTGCCGCTGGCGGCCAGGCGCGTATCACCGGTGCGCCACCACCAGGATTGCACCCCGCCCGCGGCCAGGATCAGGATCAGCGCCACGGTGATGCGCCCCGACAGCAGCGCGCCGCCCGCCAGCGCCAGCGCCAGAAAAAGCAGCGAAGTGCTCCAGTGGTGCCAGCGCGGGACCGTGCGCAGCTGGGCATAGATCATCGACGTGGTGTAGACCGTGGTCAGCGCCAGGATCGCGCCCAGCCAGCCCAGCGGCAGGATCGCCTTGCCGAAAAAGACCAGCAGGAACCCGTGCAGCCCCATCACCAGCAGCGTCGCCGTGGCGGCCCATGCCTCGCGGCTGAGCCAGCTGGTCCGCCATTGCGTAAACGCCTTGGCGGCGCGTTCCGGCCGGCCCAGGTGAAAGGTCGAGGCCGCCAGCCCGCCGACGGCAAGCGCAAAGGCGATGGCGAAGAAGGCAAAGCCGATCCAGCCGGTGGGCGGGGTCGGGTCGACGCCCAGCCAGAACAACAGCCCGAGGCCAAGGCCCGAAAAGGTGGTGAAGGCGATGATGGACGGGGCCGGATGCATCAGAGTTTCTCCAGCGTCTTGTCGAGCCAGCCGAGGAACCCGCGCGGTTCTTCGGCGACGGGTTCGAGGAAGGGGGCCAGCACATCGGTTTCGCCGACCCACGCGTCCTTGGGCCGGGGCGGCAGGTACTTGTTGACCGGCTTGGTGCCCTGCTCCGGCATCAAATCCTTGCCGCCACGCTCGGCCACCAGCTGGCTGACCTCGCTGTCGGGATCGCCCAGATCGCCAAAATGCCGGGCGCCGGAGGGGCAGGTGCGCACGCAGGCGGGCACGCGGTCCTCTTCGGGGAGGTTCTCGTTGTAGATGCGGTCGACGCAGAGCGTGCATTTCTTCATCACACCCTCGGCCTGATCGAGCTCGCGCGCGCCGTAGGGGCAGGCCCAGGCGCAGAGCCCGCAGCCGATGCAGTCGGTCTCGTTCACCAGAACGATCCCGTCTTCGGTGCGCTTGTAGCTGGCGCCGGTGGGGCAGACGGTGACGCAGGGCGCGTCCTCGCAATGCAGGCAGGATTTCGGGAAGTGGATCAGCTGCGCAGGCCCCGCTTCGGGCTGGACCTCGTAGCTGTGCACGCGGTTGAGGAAGGTGCCCGACGGATCGGCGCCGTAGGGGTCCTGATCGCTGAGCGGGGCGCCGTAGTTTTCGGTGTTCCAGCCTTTGCAGCTGACCACGCAGGCGTGGCAGCCCACACAGGTGTCGAGGTCGATCACAAGGCCGAGCTTGCGGTCGGTGGTTTCGGGGAGCTGCGTCATGTCTGGCCTTCCGTCATTGGTCCGGCGGCGGACCGGGGCGCTGCCCCGGACCCCGGAGTATTTTCGCCAAGAAGAAGCAGGGGCGCGTCGTTTTGGGTCAGGCTTTTCTCGGCCTCGGCGTCCCAGGTGACGACGAACCACACGAAGGTGCCGACCATGAAGGCCAGCGCCGCGGCGATGGTCAGCAGGGTGATGCGGACGGCGCGGGTCATGACTTGCTCTTCCAGCGCAGTTCACGCGGGCCCTTGCCGACGGGCGATTTCTGTGGTGCGAAGGCGGGCTGGCTTTCCTCGGGGGCGGCGGATTTTTCCAGCCGGACGCGCAGGTCGAACCACGCCGCCTGCCCGGTGACCGGGTCGGAATTGGCCCAGCGGAGACCGTCGCCCTTGGGTGGCAGAAGTTCGTGGATCAGGTGGTTGAGCAGGAAGCCTTTGGTCGCCTCGGGCGCGTGTTTGTCGAGGGCCCAGGCGCCCTTGCGTTTGCCGATGGCGTTCCAGGTCCAGATCGTGTCCTTGTTGAGCGCGGCCATATGCGCGCAGGGCACGGTGATCTCGCCGTGGCTCGAGATGACGCGGACCCAGTCGCCGTCGCGCAAGCCGAGCTTTTCCATCCAGTAGGTCGGCAGGTAGAGCGGGTTGCGCCCGTGGATCTGGCGCAGCCAGGCGTTCTGGCTGCCCCAGCTGTGATACATTGCCATCGGGCGCTGGGTCAGGGCGTGGACCGGGAATTCGACCGGGTCCTCGCGGCCGTCCGACAGCGGCGCATACCAGATCGGCAGAGGGTCGAGCGTGGCCTTGATGCGTTCGCGCAGATGGTCGGGCGGCTGGCGGTCGCCGTGGCCCTCGGCGGCGAGTTGGAACTTGCGCAGGGGTTCGACGTAGAGCTGGAAGAGGTAGGGCTGCGGCGTGTCGTAAAAGCCCATCTCGACCGCCCAGTCCTGATAGGCGCTGTTCCAGGGTTTGTAATAGGCGGCCTCGTCCGGGACATGGGCGACGAAGAAGCCACCGTTGGCGATGTAGCTGTCGATCTGGCCTTCGTTGGGGCCGCCGCGCCCGTGAGTCAGGCCGTTCTCGCCCATGCGCCATCCGGCCAGCGGCCCGATGCCGGGCTTGCGCTGGTGGTTGGTGATGTAGTCGGCGTAATCCTTGTATTTCGCGCTGCCGTCCTCGTTGACGAAGGCGGGCAGGCCCAGCCGCGCGCCGAGATCGCAGAGCACCGACTGGAAGCCGCGTACGTCGCGGTCGGGTTCCACGACCGGCCAGCGGATCGCGTCGGCGGCGGCGTCGGGTTCGCAGATCGGGCGGTCCAGCAGCGAGATACAATCGTGCCGTTCCAGATAGGTCGTGTCGGGCAGGATCAGGTCGGCATAGGCGACCATCTCGGATGAATAGGCATCCGAATAGATGATGCGTGGAATGACGTAGTCGCCGTCCGGGGTCTTGTCGGTCAGCATCTCCATCACGCCGCGCGTGTTCATCGACGAATTCCATGACATGTTCGCCATGTAGAGGAACAGCGTGTCGATCCGGTAGGGATCGCCGGCATGGGCGTTCGAGATCACCATATGCATCAGCCCGTGGGCCGACATCGGGTTTTCCCAGGTGAAGGCCTTGTCGATGCGGATCGGGCTGCCGTCCTCTTTCAGCATCAGGTCGTCGGGGCCATGCACGAAGCCCAAATGCGGGCCGTCGAGCGGCGCGCCCGGCGTGACCTTGCCGTGGGGCTTGGGATGGGCCTGGGACGGTTTGGGGTAGGGCGGTTTGAAGCGCATGCCGCCTGGTGTCTCGACCGCGCCGAGCAGGATTTGTAGCATGTGCAGCGCCCGGCAGGTCTGGAACCCGTTGGAATGGGCGCTGATGCCGCGCATAGCGTGAAAACTGACCGGGCGGCCGATCATCTTGTCGTGGGTGTCGCCGCGGAAGTCGGTCCAGCTGTGGTCCAGCTCGATCGCCTCGTCGAATGCGACGCGGGCCAGTTCGGCCGCGAGGCGCTTGATCCTGTGGGCCTCGATTCCGCAGCGCTCGGCCACAGCCTCGGGGGCGTATTCCGGCTGAAGGTAGCGTTCGACCATAAGCTGCATGACCGTGCGGTGCGTGATCCCTGCCTTGCGGTGGCTGGCCGCGAGGTCGGGCTTGACGCCGGGCCGGTCGAAGGGCGTCAGCTTGCCGGTGGCGCGATCCATGACCAGCGGCTTGCCGTCGTCGTCGCGCAGGAAAAGCCCGTGCTCGGGCGATTTCGGATCGCCGTTCACCAGCACCGGCGCATTGGTGAACCGCGCGAGGTAATCGAGGTCGATGCGCCCGGCCTTGAGCAGTTCGTGCACCAGCGCCAGGATGAAGAGCCCGTCGGTGCCCGGCGTGATCCCGACCCATTCATCGGCCACCGCGTTATAGCCCGAACGGATCGGGTTCACCCCGATCACCTTGGCCCCGCGTTCCTTGATACGGCCGATGCCCATCTTGATGGGGTTGCTGTCGTGATCCTCGGCCACGCCGAAGATCATGAAGAGCTTGGTCTGCTCCCAGTCGGGTGACCCGAATTCCCAGAACGCCCCGCCCATCGTGTAGATGCCGGCGGTCGCCATGTTGACGCTGCAGAACCCGCCGTGGGCGGCAAAGTTCGGGGTGCCGAAGTGCTGCGCCCAGAGGCCGGTAAAGCTTTGCGACTGGTCGCGCCCGGTGAAGAAGGCCAGCTTTTCCGGCGCGGTGTCGCGCAGCGGCTTCATCCAGGACACCGCGGTTTCCAGCGCCTCGTCCCAGCTGATTTCCTCGAACTCGCCCGATCCGCGCGGCCCGACGCGGCGCATCGGCGCGCGCAGACGCGAGGGCGCGTTGTGCTGCATGATCCCCGCGCTGCCCTTGGCGCAGAGCACGCCCTTGTTCACCGGGTGATCGCGGTTGCCCTCGATATAGGCGACCTTGCCGTCCTTGAGGTGTACGTTGATCCCGCAGCGGCAGGCGCACATGTAACATGTGGTCTTGCGGATCTCGTCGCTGACGCGCGGGCTGAGGTTCAGGTCTGGCTGGTCCTTGGGCATTGTCGGGCCTTACACTTTCGCTGCTTCATGCGCCGTCGCGGGGCGGGTCAAGGTCTGACCTGCGCCGAGGTTACCGCGATCATGTCGAGAATGTCATCCGAAGTACAACCCCGGCTGAGATCATTGGCCGGTTTTGCCAGCCCCTGCAGGATCGGGCCAAGCGCTGTGGCCCCGCCGATCCGCTGGGCGATCTTGTAGCCGATGTTGCCCGCGTCGAGGTCGGGGAAGATGAACACGTCCGCATGCCCGGCGACTTTGCTGCCGGGGGCCTTGCTGGCGCCGATCTCGGGGACGAAGGCCGCGTCGAACTGCAGCTCGCCGTCCACGTTCAGGCCCTTGGCCCGCGCCTGCTCGGCCGCTTCGGTCACCTTGTCGACGAAGGGATGCGCGGCGCTGCCACGGGTCGAGAAGGACAGCATCGCCACCGCCGCCTCGCGCTTGACGAATTGCTCAAAGGATGCCGCCGCCTGCTGCGCGATTGCCGCCAGCTGCGTGGCGTCGGGATCGACGACCAGACCGCAATCGGAAAAGATCAGCGGCGCGCCGGGGCGGGTGGGGTGGTGATCGGGCAGGATCATCAGGAAAAAGCTGCTGACCAGCGGTGCGTCCGGCGCGGTGCCAATCATCTGCAGGGCGACTCGCACGGTGGTCGCCGTGGTGGCGACCGCGCCGCCGAGCGTACCATCGGCCAGCCCGGCGCGCACCATCAGCGCGGCGGCGACCAGCGGATCGCTCAGCGCAGCCTCGGCATCGGCGCGGGTCGGGTTCTTCTTGCGGCGCGCCTTAAGGAAGGCCTCGATCAGCGTCTCGCGCTGGGCCGCGTCGGGGTCGAAGCGTGCGATGCCCTCGGGGACCGGGCCGCTGGCGATCAGGGTGATCCGGGCAAGCCCCTCGGCAGTTGCGCGGGCCGCTGCCTCCTGCACACGGGGGTCGTCGCCCTCGGGCAAGACGATGTGGTGTTGCGCCGCGCGCGCCCGCGCCCGCAGATCGTCGCGGAACGCACTCATGCCGGCACCCTCCAAGCTATTCCAACGCGGGTCACGCCGGACAAGCGCCGAAGGCGGGCCATGCCCGCCTTCGCGCATTCTGTGTCGGGCACGTGCCGCCAGCGATTGCGATCCGCGACCGCCACCGCCCTATTCGGCCGCCATGTCGGCGGCGTCGATGCCTGCGACGTGGACGGGTTTTTTCATGGCGTCGCGGCGGAAGGGTTCGCCGAGT